>NZ_JADPLO010000010.1:0-120408 GCF_015667765.1 Bacteroides sp. 1001302B_160321_D4
CTAGAGTAGAAAGAACCGTCTACTCGAGTGCAACGATCTGTTCACTGGAGTGCAACGATACAGATAGTAGTAGGAAAAAATGGCAATGATTAAGGAAAAGCATAAGGATATAAGGTGCATGATACACAGGAAAGCAGTAAACAATAGGAAGTTGCTTAATAAACGACATAAGAAAAAGGAATAATCGTAAAGTTCGACGAGAGTCTGGGAAAAGATACAGCCATAATGCATGAGAAAGGAGTAAAATAGATAAAAGGAGTATGAGAATAAGATGAGAAACGATTTAAAACCTATGAGAAATGCATCATTTTTAAGGATAAATGATAGAAATAGTATGAGAAATACCATTTTATATTTTATTTCTCATACTATTATATTATTGATTTACATATAATTACCGTATTATTTATGAGAATATGAGAAATGAAAATGAAAAATCGTTTGCAGAAGAAAAGAACAAGAGGAATCATTCACCAGGCAGGGAGATGTGTAAATTAAACTATGTATGCTTTATTCTCATTCAATCTCATCGGTCGGTGAACGACCAGCGCCAAGGAGCAGGACTACCCGTCCCAACGGACGTAAAATTGCAACATTTTAAACCTATCTACAAATTTTATCGCCAGTTGTCGTGCACTAGCTCCCCAGTTAGCCAGTATGACATGGTCCATTTCTTACATATATTGCGATAAGCGAGGTAAAACAGTTTTTTAAGGGCGGTGTTGTTAGGGAACACGCCCTTGTTTTTTTGTCACTTTCCGTATCTGATGATGACAGTCCTCAACTGTATTTATGGTATAAATCATACGATGCATATCCGATGTGAACTGAAAGTATTCAGTAAGTTTTCCCTACGTTCATAATCCTCACATATGACATTCAGTTCTTTCAAAAGCAGAGAAATATTATTCATATCTTCTTTACCTCAAAAATCCATTTTTCGATTAAGACTACAAATAAGTTTTTCACAGTAAAATCAAACGAGAAACACTCCAGCAAAAGATCCTAAAAACAGACTTATCTCTATTATTATTGATATCCCATTTCTTGAATATTTATATTCAAATATCGGCCCAATTTGAGCCGATATTCTTAATTTAAAGGTATACGCAATATCCAACAACCTATCATCCCCAAGATAACTTTAATTGGAATTATATTCTAACCACTTCTTTATAGTTTTTTTGGTTGTTTGTTGTAATCCTTCAAGTTGGTGTGGATCATCGTTCGCATATCGTATTATCAGATTAGGATTATCTTGTAGATCTTCATACAATCTTATTGCAAAGAAATTATCCTCTTCTGTTACCATCTTCTCAATCAATAATGGAATGATTTCTTTTCCCATAGCCTTTAAATCGGCATATTGAGGTAAATTTCTTGTAGTAGCAGTGTTATTACTAAGCGAGTAATGCCATGCTTCCTTCCATTCATTAAACAGAGATTCAAACCTTGAACTATCTCTACATGTTTTTACTTTTCTAGCAATCATCATCAACTCATCCGGTGAGAAGATTATATTTTCGTGAATATCCTCACTTATTTCTTTCATTGCATTAGCATCTATTTCACTTAGACTACGGGTAGGAGAAACTGCCCCATAGGTTTCCACAGGAACTCCATACATTCCATTAGAAAACACACTTACAAGGTGCCACAATAGCCACATACGCCCCATCTTAGAATAAGGTGCCTCGCAATGGGGACTACCTCCAAGAGATGCATGCAGAGGGGTATTTCCCCAACCCCAAACTACAGGATAGTATCTTGATATTGAGGTTGCCCCTTTCATGTAATCATAAGCGGCATGATACACGGAACTCGCATTTTCATATCCATATCTTACTTGATCCCAAGTACTAAACTCTATCCACTTATTATTAAACCCCAACGAATAGGCAAAACAATTATATCCAGATGACGGATAATTCATAACAACTGTATTGGAATATTCAACTAAAGGAAACGATTTCTTTAAAGCATTCCTTTCAGCAGAAAAGAGAGGTCGTGGGAAAGAGTTCCTGATCAATTCGCGCTGTTCATCTGTTAATTGAGAATCCCAATTATCAGGAAGAATATACCCTCCCCCTGGTAGATTTGATCGTGTCTTAGCCATCGGTCCAATAATGCTATAAATATAATCCATAATTTCAAGGCTATCAAGCAAATTAACAGTTTGTATAGCCACTTCATTAGCCGGCTTTACAGATTCCTCAACGGTACTTACAATATCTTCGCTACTACAAGCAAAAATACACAACAGAGCGAATACTACAGTTAATTGCTTCATATCACAAGTATTTAAGGTGAATATTATACGAATGTATATATTTTTTTCGAGCATTCCTAACACTTTTCTGTTTTTTTACTCAATAATATTCCATTCTTTTGTTATTAAATGATATAGATGCTAGTGACTTTAAAAACCTTTTGAATATTTTAAAATAGCAGCAGCCAGAGGAGATGCAATCGCATGGTTAAATCTTGGAAATATGTATATGACTGGACAGGAGCATCCTTAAAATAGATGACTTCACCTTATCATTTTCAATAATAAGGTGAAATCAGCATACGATTCAGGCTGAAATTATTCAGGTAAAATCTGTTCGATCTCTTTCAACTCATCTGCCATGAATTCCAAATGTTCCAGTGCTTTCAAATTGTCGGCCAACTGGTTGACAGAGCTTGCGCCCACAATCACCGAAGTCATCCGTTCGTCTTTCAATACCCATGCCAGTGCCATTTCAGCAAGTGTTTGTCCACGTCGGAGGGCTATTTCATTCAACTGGCGGGCGGCTTCTACCTTTTCAGGCGTCACTTGCGAAAGCTGGAGAAAACCCGAAGAACGTGCGGCACGAGAACCTTCCGGAATACCATTCAAGTATTTATCTGTCAACAGTCCTTGCGCCAAAGGAGAAAAGGCGATGAAACCGGAACCATATTCTGCTGCCAGCGGAAGTGTTTCCGCCTCCACCTCACGGTCGAACATACTATACCGATACTGGCTGATGAGACAGGGAACACCGGCTTTTGCCATCATTTCATAGGCTATGCGTGCTTGTTCGGGGGGATATTTGGAGATTCCGATATACAGCGCTTTCCCTTGTTTCACGATATCAATCAATGTCTGAATGGTTTCTTCGACCGGAGTAACTCCATCATAACGATGGCTATAAAAGATGTCGAAATACTCCAACCCTGTCCGACGGAGACTTTGGTCAATGCTCGCCATCAGATTTTTACGGGAGCTATTTCCGCCATAAGGACCAGCCCACATGTCATGACCGGCTTTGGAAGAGATGATCATTTCATCCCGATAACCCTGAAAGTTCTCTCGCAAAATTCGTCCGAAATTAATTTCGGCACTTCCGGGAAGAGGGCCGTAATTGTTCGCCAGGTCGAAATGAGTGACACCATGATCGAATGCATACTTAATCATGTCGGTTGCCACATCGAAATTGTCCACACTACCGAAGTTGTGCCACAACCCCAAAGAGATTAAAGGTAACTGCAAGCCGCTCTTGCCACAATATTTATAGGGCATCCGTTCGTAGCGTCCGGCTGCCGGCTGATAACTGAAAGAGTTTTCCATAAAACAGAATGTTTATATTTTCCTTTCACAAAGAAAGGAAAATATATTTTAATAATACTTTTGAACCAGCCTAAATTTTACGGCAGCATTATTTAAATAAAATTTCCATAACAACCCTGACAGTCTCTTTACTTGAGACAATTAAACAAAAATATAAAACCGTTCTACCCCTTACAAAAAACAATAGCCGGTAGTCCACGTTACCTAAAAAAATAGAAAAATATGATAACTATCAAGGTTAAATTTAGAGAATCAACAATTAAGAAAAAGAAAGGAACCATCTATTATCTGTTGACAAGGAATAAAGAATACAGAGAGATAACAACTCCGTATAAGATTCATTCACACGAGTGGAATGACAAGCGTTCGCTAATTGCGATATCAAATGCCGAATACCAGCGCAGATATGAACTGCAGCTCATTGAAAACTCCATCATCCGGGATATTCGACACCTTCAGCACATTCTGACAAGTGAAAACAACATTGATACCATCATCAAACTTTTCAAAAAAATTCAAGGTGAAAGCCTATTATCCGTATTCAGCAAGAGTGTCACAAATGATTTGTATATCAAGAACCAACCCCGAACCGCAAAATCATATATAGCTTCAGTAAAAAGTTTCCTCCGGTTCAGAAACGGAGTTGACATTTCTTTCGAAGAACTGACTCCTAAACTTATTTCAGACTACGAAAGATATCTGAAAGAGCAGCAGATATGTAATAATACTATTTCATTCTATATGCGAAACCTAAGAGCCATTTATAATAGAGCTGTCGAAGAAAGCTATACAGAACAAAAGCATCCGTTTAAAAAAGTATTCGTAGGCAATGATAAAACCATCAAACGGGCAATAGACGAAGATGTCATATCAAGATTAAAAACATTGGATTTATCGTCAAAACCACGATTGGCTTTTTCACGCGATATGTTTATGTTCAGCTTTTATGCACGAGGGATGGCTTTTATTGATCTGGCGTACCTAACCAAAGAGAATATTCAAGGAGAATATATTATTTACCGACGCCATAAGACCGGACAAGAACTTAGCATAAAACTAGAAATATGCTTAAAAACTATTATTGATAGATACTCTCATTACAGTAACGGAACTTTCTTATTTCCTGTTTTATCAGAAAGTACACAGAATTATGATAGTGCCTTGAGACTTCATAATATTCATTTAAAGAAAATCTCCGGCTTCATGGGACTTCCCAAACCTTTGACTTCATACGTGGCGCGCCATAGTTGGGCTACACTAGCCAAGAAAAAAGGTATATCTACACAAATCATCAGTGAAAGTATGGGACATAATAGCGAAAAGACAACCCGAATATATCTCTCATCTCTTGACAGGTCCGTGATTGATGATGCTAATGCCAAACTGATTTCCGGTATATAAGAATATATGCAGGACTGCAAGATGGAATTAAAGTCTATGCATAATCAATTGATTTACAAATTATTGTTCACTGCAATTCTTTCTCTTCAAAAGAGACGGAATAAAATATTTATTTGCAAAATAAACAATTTAAATCTTTACTCGCAAGTATTTCTCAAACAATATTTAAGCTATATTCAAAATAATCAGATCACTATGAATTCAAGCTACCGCAAATATATTTACCCATATTTCACAAATAAAAGGAACTTTCCGTCAGCCAAGCGCACAACTACACATCTAATTATAAGACGATTACGCACATAATACAAGTTTTATTCCGTCTCTTTTGAAGAGAAAGAACAGATAGATATTACATTTTTTTCAATTAACGAAACAAACTGGCAAATAGTACAAACTTAAAAACACACATACAAAAATAATCAACAAGTAAATATAATGAAAATAAGAAGTATTTTCACCCTCCTCATCCTAACCCTCCTCGTTTCATACTCGAGAGCGCAGGATATAGCCATAAAAACAAATTTACTTTACGGAGGTTATACCTATACCCCGAATCTTAGTCTTGAAATAGGTTTGGGTAAAAGAAGCACACTCGATTTAGGCGGCGGCTATAATCCCTGGAATCTTGACGGAACGGCTGAAAACAACAAAAAACTAGTCCACTGGCTAGGCGAAATAGAATATCGTTACTGGCTATGCCAACGCTTCTCCGGACACTTTCTCGGAGTGCACGTTCTCGGTAGCCAATATAATATTGCGCAACAGGATTTGCCACTCATATTCGGGAAAGGTTCTAAAGAATACCGCTTCGAAGGCTATGGCTACGGAGGGGGAATTTCATACGGCTACAACTTCTTTCTAGGCATACGATGGAGTATTGAAGCCAATCTAGGAATCGGATATGCACGCTTGCACTATGACAAGTACAAATGCCAAAAGTGCGGCGAAAAAATCGGAACAGAAAGCAGAAATTATTTCGGTCCTACGAAAGCGGGAATATCACTGATATATTACCTTAAATAGACAAACAAACATGAAAAGACAATATATGCTATTCGTCATCGTGTTGTTGTTCTGCACGAACACATCAGCACAGCAAAAAGAGTATTCCGGGAAAATACACGTCACGGCGCTGTCCCTGCAACAGGAAGGGGATTCAGTGTACGTGAAACTCTCTTTCGACATTTCCGGGGTAAACGTAGATTCACGCCGTTCGATCAGCCTGATTCCCGCTCTGGTAGCGGCAGGCGACAGGCTGGACCTGCCCGAAGTAGTCGTCAAAGGACGTGAAAACTATAACGTGTACCGACGGGAAACCGCCTTGATGAGCAACCGGGAAAAAGCGACGTATGCCGCAGAAGCTCCGTATGCAGTCGTCCCCGGATTCAAATCGGGGAACGCAAAAACAATTGCATACAGCGTAGCAGTGAAATACAACCCGTGGATGGCGGACGCAAAGCTGGATATGTATGAAGACCTTTGCGGCTGCGGCAATCCTGCGCGGAGAATAGGCATCACCATGCTTGCCAACCGGATAACGCTAGAGAAAATAATAGAGCCGTACGAAATAACTCCCAGCATGGCATACGTGCAACCTGTCGTCGAACCGGTAAAGAGACGCGAAATCATCAGCGAGGCTTTTCTGGATTTCGTTGTAAACAAGACCGACATCCGCCCCGATTACATGAATAATCCGCAGGAACTGAAGAAAGTCACCGACCTCGTTGCCGGGATAAAAGACGACCCGGACGTCACAGTCCGCGCGATTAACGTAATCGGCTACGCTTCACCGGAAGGCTTGCTGTCCAACAACCAACGGTTGTCCGAAGGCCGGGCCAAAGCACTGACCGATTATTTGGCTTCACGATTCGATTATCCGCGGAGTTTATACCAAGTCGCTTTCGGAGGTGAGAACTGGGACGGACTCAAAGAATGTGTAGAGGCGTCCCAAATGCCGTATCGTAAAGAAGTATTGGAGTTCATCGGGTCTTTCCCGGCCGAATGTGGCTACGCTGACCAAGTGAGGCGCAAAAAAACATTGATGAATCTGAAAGGCGGCGAGCCATACAGATACATCATCCGGGAGTTCTGCCCCTTGCTTCGCAAAGCGATTTGTAAGATTGACTTTGACGTCAGAAATTTCAGCATCGAACAGGCTAAAGAGGTATTCAAAAGCCGTCCGCAAAACCTTAGCTTGAATGAGATGTTCCTTGTTGCCAACACCTACGAAAAGGGATCACAAGAATTTATCGACCTGTTCGAAACTGCCGTAAAACTATATCCCGACGACGTGACCGCCAATCTGAATGCAGCAGCAGCCGCGTTGTCACGCAAAGATACGGTCTACGCCAAGCGATATTTGAGCAAAATAGAAAAATCACTCGATATCCCCGAATACCACAACACAATGGGAGTACTGGAAACGCTTTGCGGCAACTATGACAAAGCAGCATCACACCTGAACAAAGCAACGGAAGCCGGACTGCCGGAAGCCAAACAAAATCTGGCAGAAATGACAAAGAAACAGGAGAATGCCATTCTTATCAGGCAACAACAGTCAAAGAAAAAACAGCAGAGATGAACAACAAAGATTAATAACAGAGATAAATAACTGATTTATAAACACTTTTAAAAAACAGGAAAGCATAACAAAAAACAACCTCCTACAGGTAAGCATTCACCTATAGTTTGTTTAGGGACCAAACTATCAAACGGGCAAAACAAAAGCTAAAGCAAAAGCTGACGCAATTATTAAACATTTTATTTATAAAAACAATGAAGAAAATTATTTTCATGGCTTTATTCGCCGCCACTCTCTCCGCTTGCTCCAATGAGAACAACGAGGTGACCCAAGAAACAACGAACCTGAAATCACTCGATTTTTCTTTTGATGTCGCTACTCCTAAAACGAGAATGAGCGATGACGAAGTGACCACAGCAATAACAGCGGTCAGAAGCAATATTCAAAACATTACCATCGAGTATTTCAACGCATCCGATGCTTCGCTTGGCACGTATGACTTTACACCCGAGCAGGTAGCTACGGCAAAAGGTGACGACCAGACTGCCGCTGCTGCAGGCCGCAAACCCGTTAATATTAGCAACATTCCCAGCGCTACGACTAAAGTGAACGTTTATATGAACGTTGATAAGAGCGCTGCCGACATCAATGACTTGCAGATAGGATACACGAAGATGGAATATCGTGGTACACCTGAAGATATCACATTGAAAACACCAGGAGGGGAAAGAACAGACGGCAGCACGAACGACCTTTACAGTGTCGAAGTTTCCGTGGCGCCTGTATTGTCACGTTTCGAGTTTCACGGCAAGGCATCAGACATTAAGGTGAATAGTTCAGCAAGCGGTACACTACCAAGCGGAGTTGAAAACGGAACAAAAGATCAGGCTAAAGACCATGTAAGCGATGCTACAATTACAGCGGCAGAAAAGGCCGCTCAAGAAGCGTGGAGAAAAGCAAATCCGGGCTCTCCCGATCCGACATGGAGCTTCACATACACTGTCACGTATGAATACGATGCTGCATACACGATTACAGGTATTGACGGATATTATATGAATAATATTCCTCTCACCAAAGGTGGAAATCTGGTCATAAATGCCAACAACGGTACAGGTGACTGGAACGATGCAGCTAAGGATAAATATAAAATAGATGGTGATATGGAAAAAATGTTCGATACCACTGTAGAAGCAGACAAAGTTATCGCATACAATTTATTCCCTCAAACAGCGACAAACGGCACAGGTGCCAGCACTACCGATGTAAAAACAAGTATGCCGCACTTCGTCCTGAAACTTGCCACTAACGCAAGCGGTACAGCCTCCACCCGATGGCTGACAATCCGTGCATTGAAAGCTGCGGATGCATTGGTTACCTCTTTCGATGCCGGCAAAGTATATGTACTGAATGCCACCGATATTAATATCAATCAATATTCCGCCAAGCTGAAAGTTACCGCTAACGGTACAGTTGGTCCTGAAATACCGGAACCCATAGACCCGACAGACCCGAATCCGGAACCGGTAGGCAAAGACCTCGACGTTCTTGTCAAGATCACCGAGTGGACCATTGTCAACGTGAAACCCGAGTGGTAATTACGACCATTACCGGACGTTAAACGACGCATAAAAAAAGGGGGGACGTGGCTGATTACCACTTCCCTTCACGAAGCCGTCTCCCTTCCCCCGGAAAGAATGACGGCAACGGGTGATAACTGCACCCTGTAACGGTTAGTATAAGATTCATTTTTTGATGCAGAATTATGAGAAAAGTCTTTTTCGTAGGGTTGATTGCCATGCTGACAGGTTGTAGCCAGGAGAGCCGCGTTGCTTCGCCGGAAGACTCCGGCATCGAGCTACAAATTAATTTATCGTTAGGCAGCATCTCCACCAGAGCCGTAGACGACCCCATCACCGGCAACGATGGCAAAGGATATGTATTGCCTTTCACAGAAGTAAAAACGCTGAAAGTCGATTTATATAAATCTCTTGAAGCCGCTCCTATATTCACCTATACAGCCACCGATGCAGAGATTGCAGGCATCAGGAATACCGCCATCGGAGAATTGGCAAGACTCTCCATACCCAAGATTCCGGTAACAACCCAATACGTGAAAGTGACGATAAACCGGTTTAAAGAGGAGAATCCGCTTATCAACCAGTTACAGGTGAGCAGCCAGGACGACCCGCCCGCCCCTACCATGAACCGGACAGAGATTCCTTACGAAGGAGTTACCAAAGAAATTATCGTCATCCCCGAGGAATCGGACCCTTTCTCCGTCAAGGTGAAAGCCATCGTGGAAGTGGCTCCCGTATTGAGCCGGTTTGAAATCATACCGGGCGAAATCGTGGTCACCAACCCTGCAACCACAGGCGCTTCATTCGACTGGACGGACGGAACCGCAGGCAGAGACAAAATCAAGAACTTCACCGAAGCCGATATCACCGTAGCCGAAGCAGGCGCGCGGGAGAATTTCAGGAAGAAATACGGAACGAACGCTACCGCTGCCGCTATCTATTCCTATCGTGTCCGGCTCATCCGGTCGCCCTTCCCCGACGGCTTCGATATCAACAGCACGCCAACCGGATTCTATTTTTATATGAATTATTTCAAGCCGAGCCTCAACGCCGCCACTATCATAAAGAATACAAACGATGGTATCTCCGACTGGAACATGACCACAGGTTTTGCTGAATACAAGAAAGGAGGACAGCAGTCCAATATGTATGACGCAAGAACATCAGAGACTACAAAGGTGAACGCTTTTCATCTTTTTCCCCAATCGGTGGCGGCAGACGCTACTTTGCAACAAATCAAAGACGGAATGCCTCATCTGATTATGGGCTTTAGTACCGATAAGATAAAACGCTGGCTGACGGTCAGGGCATTCAGCGACAAAAGTAATAATGAAATTATCAACGCATTCAAGCCGGGGTATTGCTATTCCCTCGATCTTGATGATGTCGTTATCACCCCATGGTCATTGGGTTTGGAGGTTCGCATTACCGATGGCGATAAAGTGACGGAGTCAGATCCCATCATCAAAGATTTCGATCAGACGTCTCACGTGCCCGAACCTGAAGGCGCAGATCTAGCACTCGGACTTCGTGTCTCCAAGTGGAGAGACAAAGACTTGGAAGTAGAACTTTAACCGGAGAAAATAAAAGAAAGAATGAATAGAACATATTTCATAGGAATACTCCTGATTACTGCATCTCTTTTCGCAGGATGCACCAAAGAGAACACGGAAGATTGCTTTTCGGGACTCAGACTCGATTTCTACTTCACCCATCATACCGGCAACGGCAATCTCTTCGGCGAAAAGGTGCGGCGGATTCACGTGTACCTGTTTGACACGGAGGGCATACTTCAACTCCACGCGACAGACAACGGAGACAAACTGGAATATAGTTACCTGCAAAACGGACAGGTACAGACGGTGTCAAAACCGAACCCGTGGGGAAAGCTCTCTGACGAGTATGTGATGAATCTGGATAAAGTGCCGCCGGGAAAATACAGAATTATATCATGGGCGGATAACGGGCAGAAAGACAACACTACTTATTTTCATGGAGAAATGAAAAATCCGGCAAGCCATAATTTAAGGAAAGACGTCACGCTGGGAGCGACAATGGCGGACGACCTCTATATGTTCTTAAAATGCCGGACGGCATCCGGACTGCCCGAAGAACTTGTTCCGGAAGCAGAGGAGATAAACGACCTGTGGTATGGCGCGGCAGGCTCCCGCCATACCCAAAGCGATATGTATACCTATGAAACCGTGGAAGTTAAAAACAGCGTGGTCACCGCACGCCGCATCGAACTGATCCGCAACACCAACCTACTGAAAGTCACTTTAAGCGGACTGGAACATCTCACGCCGGAAGTCCGGGACACGCCCGCCGCGAACCGGGATACGGACTTCAAACTGTGGGCGGTTGCTACCGACGAGAGGTATAAGTCCGACAACACATTTGACGGGTACACCCGCTCCGTCCGCTACTCTCCATTCAAGACATTGATGGACGCGAACACGCTCTCTGCCGACATCAAGGTATTGCGGCTGACAATGGACCGCCCGGTGCTTTTATATATCGAGACACCCGGCGGACGCAGGATTCCGGAACAGCCGATTGACATCGTCAGTATGCTGTTCAAAGCACGCAACCCCGACACGGGAGCGTATATCTACCAATCGCAGAGTGATTTCGACCGGATATACGAACATCCGGTGGAAGTACGCATCGGCGCTAACCTGAACATCAGAATCTTTATCGGAGAATGGGAAATTGTGAACGTGAAACCTGCTGAATAGGATATGAAAATGAGAATAAGATATAGAATACTGGCATTGGCCGCGGCCGCGCTCCTGTCGGGCTGCGCCAAAGAGTCCGCTGTGATGAACCTGCCTGAAACGGAGAAAGTGACCGTACAGATAAAGACCAAAGCCCTTACCGGCAGCGTGGTGGAGGGAGTGACCATAGAGAAAGTGCGTTTCATGCTCTTTCAGAATGAGACATTATTAAATAATTATACCACTTCCAACGGGACGCTGAACATTGACGACAGCGGGTTGTTCAATCTTGCTGTCAGCCCGGGAGTATATTATTTCGCCGCCATCATCAACGAGACGCCCGAACTGACGGAGAAACTGAATGCCGTGACGAAGCGTACGGATATCGACGGCGCCGGATTCGACTGGCAAAGCAGCGCGCTGACCTCCGGCAATATGCCGTTGGCCAATCTGGGAGAGATAAAGATTCAACCGGGAACGACGTCCGGACAAGGAATGGCGCAACTGCGCCCCGTATACAATTCGGAAGGCGGCAGATACAAAGGTGATTTCACGACAGCATCCACAACCGCAAGCATCGATATGCCCCGCGTGATGTCGCAAGTATCCGTGTTTTTGCGACAGGACGATGCGGTGACGGAAGAAATAAAAATCAGCAACGTGCAGGTTAGCAATATACCGCGTTACAGTTATCTGATAGACCAACAGGATACCGACAATACCAATCTGAATCTTTTCAACGGTCCCGAATTTACAATTTCCGCATCCGGGGGAGGCAAAGAGTACAACGGCAAACAGTACCACCCCTTTCCTACCGCCATTATTGCGGAAAAATCGTTCTATAAGGATGGAGCAGACGACGAGACAAAAGCCGCCGACCCAGATTATGCCGCTTATATATTTATCAACGCAACCTACGGGGGCATACCCACTACGTACAAGATACTGCTTCGTGAAGGAGATGCTAATTTCAGGCTCCTTCGTAATACCAATTACAATGTGTATGCTACAATTAAGCAAATAGGCAGCAAAGGCATCTATGTGGTGATTGAACCTGTCAAACTGTACAATATCGCGGTTAATTGGGCTCCGGTGGAAGGACTGGTCATCGTGAGTGACCGGGAGGCGGACTTCAACAAGAATGTCAATGTGTGGAGTGACTACACGGCTTATTCCGGCATACTTAAAGTATATAAAGGCGACGCCTACCACGATGCCCTGTTCAAATACGGCAGCCTGATAGCTACCGGTAATGATGCTACGGCTACTACAGAGCAGGAGTTCACTGCCCCGACGGCTGTTGAAACGACCAACGATGTAATTTGGTATCCCGGAAATTTCAATGTGACGGGTATCGGTAGCTGGAATGATGTCCCTTATATCACGGATGCGAGCAATATCCCGTCAGGGAATACGCTCGAACTGGTAGCACAGGGTAAGGGAGATCCCTGTCGTCTGGCAGCATTATCCCCTCATCAGATAGGTGTGGAAGGGAAGGTAGACAACCAACAGTGGCACATGGCCAATTCTACCGAATATGCCATATTGATGAAGGCAGCCAACGGGGCAGAAAGTAAAAATGATAATGGATACCGTTCTTTTCATGAACTGCTGATACCCAACGTCAAGTACCGCAATGAAAGCGGAGTGCTGGTTTCCTCCCATAATTACAGGGGAAACTATTGGAGCACGGAAAGCAACAAGGCATTCTCCTTCGACAGCCGGAATCCGACAGCAGCAGCACTCGACGCAGCCGCTCCCGGACAAGGATATACCGTTCGTTGCGTAAGAAACAGCATTCCTGAAGCTCGTATAACAATCAATCCTCCTACTTCCGTAGACTATAAGGGGGCAGCCGTCAACGGACTTCCTTTCTATATAGACAGCAACGTGCCATACTGGAAAATGGAACTTATCAAGAGCGGAGACCACGTAGGAACCTCCATCGATTTCGATGACTTCTCATTCAAGCCTTTAGCCATAGGAGTGACGCACGAAATCGAAGGTTCTTATACCCAGACTCCCAAAGCGTACATTGCGCGCAGAGAATCAAGAAACGAAGACCGTACTTTTGGAGTAAAATTCACTTCCATGCACTTCACTGGTGAAGAGAATACTTATTATTTCACTATAAAACAGAATGGATATAGCATCAGCGGAAAACTAAGTATCAATAATCTGGAAGATAATAATAGAATTAAAAAAGAGGGAGGCAAGTATACCATACATATTAAACTCACTCCTGATGACGTACCTATGCCTGTAGGGGCTGAACTTAAAGTTCGATATACCTATCTTGGTGCTTCCCGTGGTGAAGAAAGCACAATCGCCACCACTATAAATGACAACCAACGTGAATATGACGTGGAACTGAACATCCTCCCTAATAATACGCCGGATGTTATCGGACTGGTATTTCATGTATACATGAACGAAAAAGGCAGTTTGGGATATCGCGAGATAACATCAGATTCTTATTACCAAAATAATTAGTGACAATGAAAAACAGAATAACAAACATAATCATAGTAATGGCAATAATGGCTCTGACCTCATGTGTCAGAGAAGAACTTTTGTCATCCTCCCGCAATGGAGAAGAAGGCGAAAGCGTAAAAGTAGAACTTAGCTTTAAGATACCTCCGGCTTCGAGTCCGCAGGAACTACAATCGAGAAGTATGTCCACTGATAATGCTTTCTCTGTAGAATTCTTCAAAGAGGCGTCTCTGACAAAAACGCGGTCGGGTGAGGTGGCAGAGCTATATAATCTGTGGTTATTTCAGTTTCATAGTGACGGCTCCATACATGGTTCGCCCCAGCAAGTATCCGACCAGGTGACGATGGTAAACGAAATGGCTCTATTAAACGTCACGCTACGTGTAGGTACTGACCAGACACTCTACATTGTAGCACTTGGCAAAAAAGTAACCGTAGCGAGCAATCTGATGGAAGTACGGACTATCAAGGAACTTGAAAACCTGCAACTGGACTATGTCGACAACAGAAACGGACTCTATTATTCGCGGATAACCAATGAGAGCGAAATCCCATACGCCGGAGCCGCGAAAGGTATCAGCGTAAATAAAACAGGAAATAGCGACAACGGTGAGATTGTTTACGGCACACCTGATGGTTTCTCCGGTGGCATAGAAGTCAAACGTCTGGTATCACGCATCACACTGAAGCACAAATTCGATGTCACGGAAAACACGCTTGAAGGCATGAGACTGCTCAAAGTACCAACCAAACTGTGTATCAATCCCGCATCAGCAGATAAAGACGTAATAGACAATATCCCGATGGCAGACCTGGAAAGCGACAATGCTTTCGGGGATGCGGACAAGGACACGGATGGTTTCTTCACATCGCAATGGTATGTTGCGCAAAATAAACAAGGAACCATATCAGATATAGTATCAGAAAGAGACAGATATCGGAAAGTGACTGACGGATCGGGAAAAGCACCCGAAGCCGGCACAAATATCGAAGCGTGGTCATATTCTAAAAGTGACCGAAAGCTCTATACAGTTCACCAGATATACGTTGGAAATAACAACACAAACAATTTCGATGTGGAAATAAACAGCTACTATGATCTTCGAACAATCATCAATTCTGTAGATCTTAATGACGGACGTATCCGCTCCTACACAGCCGTCCAGAAAGTTTATCTTTCATCCTCTTCCTATCCCACAAGCAGCGGAAGCGGAACTGGAACAATAACCGGAAAAACCAATGTATATTTTGACGCTCACTACGGATGGCGGCCTGTTATCATCTATGCACAAGGGCGTAAGGTGACTGTCGGCATTTATAAGGATGCACAATGTACGCAATTAGCCAACATGAACTCTGCAACGGAAAACTGGCTTCAACTGTCAGCATACCCCAATTATACGGAGGTGGTACGTAATGGTGGCGCAAATGTGCTCACAAACCAGATAGAAACTAATATTTTCGTACCGACACGGTTCAAACTATACCTATATGCAGACGAGTATATCACTGACGAGAATGGAGTGATTACAGACCCCGAATTCGATAGAAACAAGGTTTATAATGCTGCTACAAACTACCTGCCGACCAATTTCGTATCTGAACGAACTCTCTATGTAAAAGTAACGACCGAAGATATTACCGCTGAAGGAACCTCCCAAAAACGAGAAGGGAAGTATACCATTAAGCAAAAACAAGGACATTATGTCGGTCTATTTGGCGGTGAAATAGAGAATGGACAATACACAGAGGGACTCATCATTGATGCATTTAATGAGAATAATTTCCAAATTGACGATGAAATAGCAACAGCATTCTACATGTACTCCGGATATTATAATGTCATGACCAATTATGTATGGAAGGAAGGAGAAGATCCCGAGACAAACTACCGCAGTTTTATGAACGGCAAGCAAGCAACATTCAATTTAGCAACAAACCCTAAGAACTATGTTGTTAATAATGGGCAAGAAAGCATCATTCCACCTATGCGGAAAATCAATGGTAATATAGATTTATATCAATATAATTACTATAATAGTTTCCAGGCAAGATTCTGTCATGATTTAAACAGAGATAAAAACGGAAACGGTGTGATAGATTATCTACCGGATGATCCTGAAAAGAATGAATTTGAATGGTATTTGCCATCCACATATCAGGCATTCGGGATACTGACCTCCGCAGGAACTATTATTTATGATGCCCCGAACGCATTAGCATTGGAACGTAATGCAACCCTAGCTACCGGTTGGATGATGGAGGGGGGAGGCTGGTATTCCAGCAACACAGGTAAAAACAGTTGGAAATGGGTTCGTTGTGTCAGAGACATACCTGTTCCTCCAGAAAGAAAAACAGGAACCAAAGTAACCACATATATAGACAATGGAGACACCTATGCCCTGATAGATTTATCAACTCTGCCTTACGGAATCACAGATAGAACCACTGCAGAAGGGAAAACCGAGCTATATGAGGAACTGGACCTATACAGTTATTCTACAAAAGGTACGGAATATGACCCGGAGAACCCTCAAAAAGATGCTTCCCAACCATTAGGTAAAAAAGTTTTCCGCGGAAGAAAAAATTATCCGCCGAGTAAGACTACTACTACCGTCACACTCCAAACTTTAGTGTCCTCTTTTTCTTCACCAAGATTTATCGTATCACCTACAGACGTATATAATGATGGCGACACGAAAAGTAACTCTGCAAGCAGTATACTTCAAGACACTGAAGGTACTCCACAATCCAATAGTATCACAATGACTTGGGCTGAAGCGAACGGAAGACTCAATACTGCCAATAGTCAAGGCTGGAATATCCCATCAAAAGCAATGAATACCGGATGTTATGCCTATAAAGGTAAGAGCGGGAAAGACGAGCCCGGAAGTTGGCGCGTGCCAAATAGTCGAGAATTATCCATGATTTTAGTATTCGCTCACGAATTAGAACGGTTTTCTTCAGAAACAGGTTTTCAGAAGTTATACGAGGCAAAAGCGGCGAATTATCTCAGTAATGGATATTGGAGTTCCACAGAACAAAGTTCTACTTTATACTCTCTAGACAAAGCCACGAGTGGTCTTATTGATGTAAATTATGGTCTTACTATATACGAAGGTGCTAATAAAACCTCTACAGATAAAAATCGGCTACGTTGCATCAAAGACATTCCGTTGAATTAGCAACAGCAAAGCCAATCGATATTCTATAATTTCTCTAATAAGTCTACCTTTGCCATACAACAGTGCAGGGGTAGATTTATTAGAGAAACTTATTGGAAACTTCATTTCCGCATTTTAACCAACAATTTGTTCCTCACCGAGAAACTGTAGTTTCCTCGGTGTGGAAACACTTGTTTCTCGGTGAGAAACGGATTCTTGGTTTTAAACCAATGTACAAAAGTAAATTCAACTAATTAGAATTGGAAATATATGAACGGCTGAATCTCCGAACTCTTCATCTGAATAACCAGATAAATCAAAGCTACCATCAAAACAGCTTTTCCTACGAAAGGCAAACGGATCACTCCTCGACAAACTGCATTTTCCCAACTATCGGGAGCAAAATGAAGCAGGAAGCCAAGCAACATCAACGCAAACACTTTCCAATATCCTTCTAGTAATTGCGGGAACAGTTGCGGACGGAAAGTGGTGAATATCTGTCCCAGCATATCCATTGAATTCTGGAAATCGGCATTGCGAAAGAATATCCAGCAGAAGCAGACAAAATGGAAAGTGATAATTACTCCAAACACACGGCGCCAACCGTGACTCTCCTCTCCTTTCTTACGTCCGGTGATTGTCATCCACATTTTATGCAATGCTAAAGCAACACCGTGGAAGGTTCCCCACAGTACGAAATTCCAAGATGCACCATGCCACAGACCGCCCAAGAACATGGTAATTATCAAGTTGAGATATTGCCGGAATTTACCTTTTCGGTTTCCTCCCAGAGAAATGTATAAATAATCTTTTAGCCAACTGGATAAAGAGATGTGCCAACGACGCCAAAATTCCGTAATAGAGGCAGACTTATAAGGTGAATTAAAGTTGAGATTGAAATGGAAGCCTAATAATAAGGCGATACCGATAGCCATGTCGCTATATCCGGAAAAGTCACAGTAAATTTGCAAAGCATAACCATAGACTCCCATCAGATTCTCAACACCGGAATAGAGAGTAGGATTGTCAAAAATACGTTCCACAAAGTTGATACTGATATAATCGGATATGATGGCTTTTTTGAAAAGACCGGAAACGATCAGAAAAATTCCGCGTCCGAACATTTCCTGCGAGACGAATAGGGGTTTCCGGATTTGCGGGATAAAGTCGCGGGCACGCACGATAGGTCCTGCCACCAATTGGGGGAAGAAAGATACGTAGAAGGCATAGTCCAAAAGATTGGTCAATGGCTTTATTTCCTTTCGGTAAACGTCGATGGTGTAGCTCAATGACTGGAAAGTGAAAAAGGAGATGCCGACCGGCAGGAATATATCGAGAGCGGTAAATTCTCCTCCCATCAATGACGCAATCACTCCACCCAGAAAATTGGTATATTTGAAATAGACAAGAAGTCCTAAATTAACTCCCAAACTCAAAGCGACCAATCCTTTACGTTTCCAATAACCCTCTGCACGATCCATAAGTTGCGCAAGGAAAAAGTCGGCAACGGTGACTATGGCAAGCAGGAAAAAATAGGTGCCGCTACTCTTATAGTAAAAATAATAGGAGAAGAGAGTAACAAACATGATACGGGCGGTGTATTTGCGTTGTAACAACACATACACCACCATGAAAGCAGCGAACAACCAAAGGAAAATACCGCTGCTGAATATCATTGGCGCTTGCGGATCGTAGGTAAGTACCTCTTTCAGTCTACTGAAATCTATATCAATGGGAAACATAGTCATTATATGCTTTGATAAGTGCTTGGTATAATAAATTTCCTTGCAGGATGTATCCTTCGGGTAAATAATGTACATGATCGGGGCGCATCAGTTTTGCGTCTGTCCAGTTCGTGCAGGCACGGCGCTTCCCTCCGACTACATCGTACATATCCCACACGAGCAGACGATGGTCTTTTGCATAACGACGAATGGTTTCCGCTGCTGTCGCTGTACGTGGATTGATGGCATACGTGCGTCTACGCCTTCGCTGCCGGAAACTTTCATAAGAACCGGGAGGGGTAGTCAGAAGAATGGGTACGTTAGGAAGACTGTCGCGCAACAGTTTCACCAGTTCATCCATCTGATTGTAGTGCACATTTATATTATAACGCCGGTTATGGCTTTCATTGGTTCCGAAAGAGAGAATCAGCAATTCGGGCTTCAGGGCGGCGATTTCGGCAATACGATCCGGATGGGTAAAGGTAAGGCAAGTAGCTCCGTTGACGCCTTTATCTATATAAGAAACAGCACCGAAAGTTTCTGTCAAACGGGCACCGGTGGTTTGAGGGTAGATATGCCCACGTACATGGCTGTCGCCAATATGAACGATGCGGACTGTATCTTCGGAGAGTCCGGCACGCACTTGGCGGAGATGTTCGAAGACGGGAGCCAGCAGAGCGATGCTGTCAATAACTTCGTTCCGACCAGTTTCGCGGAAAGCTGAAGGGAAGGATATTTGTACAGTGATCGTATCATTCGCCCAGTTCATTTCCCGTAAGGGCTTTATAAGTTTTGCGGTCTTTCCCAGTGGAGGACATACAGGTATACGATCTTGTGCGATTGCTTCCGCAAGGAAACAAGGAACACTCAACATACCGGCGAGAATAAGAATAAAGACAGACTGCAGATTATTCTTGCTCATAAGCACGCCTCCTGTCGTATTGTTCCTTACCATAAATCATCGTTTCATAAAGTAGTCCCGCCAAATGCTTGCCGCCACGGAAATTTATATGTGTATAATCGTAGTTTGCCATAGAGGGTTTGGCATGAACGAGTTTTGCCATGCTGCCCTCTCCGCCCATTGCTTCAAACATATTCCAGAATGCAATGCCGCTTTCAGCAGCAATGTTCTGCTGATAACGAATCAGATTCTTCACACCGGGCATGGTACGAAGTTCACCGTTCTCGTTTTTAGAATCACGGTCGCCGACGCTCAACAACAGGATTCCTGCTTGTGGGAAACATTCTTTCAAATGCTCGATAGCTGTGAGCAGTCCTTTTTGATAGTTATCATAATTACGTCCCCGTTCGGTAGCTACATTCAAACCATATTCGAGGATAATAAGGTCGTAAGGACGTTGACGGTTAAACTGTTTCAACATCTGTGGAGGAATGCCCCGCAGAGAAAGACCGGAACTGCCACGCAACGAGAAGTTGTCGAGAATGATTCCTTTCTTTCCATCCATTGCCAAACCATAGAACAATGTAGAGTCTGCACGGTCTACTGTCCAACGGATAGAGCCGATGCGCCCGTCCACCTGGATTTGCTGCAATCCGTCGGAAGGGCCTAATGAATAATTCTTGTTTTCTCCTTTGTTCACACGGGCAGAAAGGAGGACGGAGTCTCTGCTATGGAAGAAGATGGAGGCACGCTGGCAAGTATCGAGCAGGGAGGCATATTTATTTTGCCCGCGCAGTTCTACATAAGCTCCGTTGCGGGGAACGAAATAATGACCGGATATGCCTTGTTTCTTCTTATCGAAATAGACACTGTCTGTTACCGCATGACTGGACCATCCGCCAAACGTATGTCGCACCGTAGGACGGTAACCGCTTGTCATGGAAGTGATGGTAACAAAACCTACACCACAACCGCCGAATTGTTTCTGAAGCATTTCGCGTAAGTCAGCCGTAAAGATATCCGCTTCGATAAAGGAATCTCCGAATACGGCAATACGCACCTGTTTGTCATCGGAGTCATCGGAAGAGACACGGTCGAGTGCTTTATAAAAAGGAGTCATCCCCCGGAGAGTGGAATCACTGTAATCTTCAATGCAAGTCATACCTGTACGACAGGTATCTACAAAGGCAGGTTTTACAACAGGAGGCAAAGGGATGCTGTCCGAATCAGCTGCGGCAGTCTCTGATTCCGGATAACGAAGGTCGCTCAAAAGGTCTACACGCCTCATCGTGTGCCCGTCAATAGTCAGCGCCGGAAGCCAATGAAGCCCGAGTAAGACTGCAAACACAATCAGTACGAACCACAACGAATATTTCAAATAATTCTTTATTATCTCCATCTTTACAAGTAGATATAGGCACTATTTTAGTTCTTGTTTTTACCCGGTGCCGAGCTACCTCTTCCTCGGTGCCGAACCATCTCCTCATCGGTGCCGGAGGAGGCCTTCATCGGTGCCGGACATTTTCAGGCTGCAAAGATAGAGAAAAGCAATAAAAAAGAAGGGAGAATCTACATTATTTATGAGATTCTCCCTTTTTACTTATTTACATGCCGGACATCGGTCAGATCGTCCGTTCAATGTTCCACACAAATGCACGCAAACCTAATTGTTCGGTTTCCAAGTCCATTATATGCAAGGTGTCGAGCAACGGATCGACTTTGCTATCGTCTACTATCGTCAAGATAGCCGAGCACATACTTGGCCAGGCATGGCTTCCGAAATGCGGATCGCCTGTTTTCGAACCACGTCCCTGTACTTTCTCAAGGTACGTAAAACCACGACAACCCAAACGGTCGAGTAATGCCATGATTCGTTCGTAATAAGCCTGATCGAATGTTATCAATACTGATTTCATATTTCTTTTCTTTATTATTTCTTAATAATACTGTCTTTATTCGCCTGGAAGTAAACATCCAATTCACGTTGACGACGGAGCTTACGACGACGGTTCTTAATACCTGTTCCTGCAAATACACAATATAGAGTAGGAATCAAAATCAATGTCAAAACAGTAGAGATCGTCAAACCACCGATTACGGCAATCGCCATCGGACTCCACATTTCAGAACCCTGACCGCCACCGATAGCCATCGGAATCATACCAAGAACGGTAGTGGCAGTGGTCATCAATACCGGGCGGAGACGGCTCTTACCAGCGGTTACTACAGAGTTCAACACTGCCAGTCCACGTTCGCGACAAAGGGTGATGTAGTCGATAAGCACGATACCGTTCTTCACCACAATACCAATCAGCATGATACCTCCCAACAAACTCATGACACTCAATGTACTGTTCGTAAAGAATAGTGCCATCAAGACACCGCTAAAAGCAAACGGCAGGGAGAACATAATAATGAACGGATAGGTCAGTGACTCGAACTGTGCTGCCATCACGATAAATACGAGCACAACAATCAGGATGGCAAGTGTTCCCAAATCGCGGAACGAATCCTGCTGGTCTTCGTATGAACCGGAAATCTGAATGGTGACATCTCCCGGAAGATCCATTTTATCTATCACCTTATTACCGGCAGCTACTACGTCGCCCAACGGAGCACCGGAGATTACTGCGGAAACGGTTACAATACGTTCGCGGTCTTTACGTTCAATAGTAGGAGGCGCGAAACGTTCGACTACCTTTCCGACATCTTTCACACGAACGGATTGTCCTTGCGCATTGTAAATGAGAATATTTTCGAGACTTTCCAGACTTGTACGGAATTCAGGCGCATAACGCACTTTGATATCATACTCATCTCCGTCTTCACGATATTTAGACGCTACCGCACCATTGACACGGTTACGCAGGTAGTTACCGGCAGTTGAAAGATTCAAACCATGCATTGCCAGTTTTTCACGGTCAAAGTCTACCTGATATTCCGGCTGATAATCACTACGGCTGATATTTACCTCGGTCACACCTTTCACTTTCAGCAATTCACGTTTCAGACGAGCTGCCACGCTGTCGGTTACCGTCATATCATATCCGTAAACCTCAAAGTCGGCACTAGCCTGTGCGGACATACCTGTGTTGCTACCTCCGAGGATTACCTGTGCTTTACTGAATTCCGGATAGGCTTTCAAATCTTCACGCATCTCATCACAGACTGCTTCCAAAGTGATATCACGATCGCCCGGATCCACCAAACTGATGTTGAACGAAATAATATGCGACCCGTTGTCCTGCATAGATGCCCAGGTATTATCAGAGTCAGCTTGGCCGACTGTATAGTTACAGACTTTCATGATGTCTTTATACTTCGTCAGCCATTGGTTAGTCAACTTCTCTGAAAGTTCCTGCGCTATCTCTTTTCGTGTACCGATCGGCAGCTCCAACTTCACGGCAATACGGGCGTTATCCTGTGCCGGGAAGAACTCCGTACCGATACCCTTTGCACACATTAAACTGATAACGAAGAAAGCAATACATCCCACAATGACAATCGGACGATGACGTACAGCCCAGTTCAGCATCTTCGCATACCAGGTATCGAGCCCGTCGAGTGCTTTCTCTATCGGAGTAAAGAAGAGCTTGAACATCTTCGATGGTTTCTTCTGCAAACGAAGCAACTGGGAACAGAGCATCGGAGTCAAAGATAGTGCGGCGACCGTAGAAATAAACATGATGGCACACATCATCCAACCCAACTGTTTGAAAAGTACACCGGACATACCGCTTACCATTGTCAACGGGAAGAACACGGCAATCATGGTCAGCGTAGAAGCGACTACAGAAATTGCCACCTCATTTGTTCCGTGCACGGCTGCCTGTTTCGGATCGGAGCCACGCTCGATATGGGTCGTTACGTTTTCAAGTACCACAATCGCATCATCCACTACCATACCGATAGCGATAGAAAGTGATGAAAGCGAGATGATATTAATCGTATTTCCACTAATCGCCAGGTAAATGAACGAGGCAATCAACGAAAGCGGAATGGTGATACAGATAATCAATGTAGCACGCCAGCGTCCCAGGAAAAGGAACACGACGATGACAACGAAGAGCAAGGCATAAACAACGGTTTCCGTCAAACTGTCGATGGTGTTCAAAATGTTGTCGGAGGTATCAACAATGACACCGATCTTCACGTCACTCGGCAGGTTCTTCTGAAGCCTCGGCAATGCGTCGGCCACTTTCTTGGAGATTTCTACCGAATTGGCTCCCGACTGTTTCTGAACAACAATCATCGCACCTTGCACACCATTGTTATAGGTTTCCTGTGCACGTTCTTCCACAGTATCGACGATTCGGGCTACATCACGCAAAAAGACATTTGCCCCATTATGCGTACCTACCACTACGTCTGCCAACTGTCGGGAATCATCGAATTCACCTTCTACACGCAACGCGTATGTTTCACTACCGATATCGAAGTTACCACCGGGAATGTTCTTATTCTCGGCGCCGATAATGGAACTGATTGTTTCGATAGTCAGGTGATAGGCTTCCAGTTTATTGGGGTCGCAATAGACCTGAATCTCACGTTGCGGCGCACCACTGATAGACACGGTTCCGACTCCCGGAATACGCGCCAGCGGGTTTACCACACGGTCGTCCAATATCTTATAAAGGGCTGACTGACTTTCATTGGCCTGTACGGAAAGCAGCACGATAGGAATCATGTCCGTACTAAATTTGAAGATGATCGGATTCTCGACATCATCGGGAAGCTGCGAACTTACCATGTCGAGTTTATCACGCACATCATTGGTCAGAACGTCAATATCGTTACCAAACTCGAACTCCAATGTAATCAATGACATATTCTCGGAAGAACGGGAGGTAATATGTTTCAGGTTGCTCACCGCGTTCAACGTATTTTCGAGCGGGCGAGTCACATTATTTTCTATATCCGAAGCACTTGCTCCGGGATAAGCGGTCATTACCATGATTGTATTCGTGTCAATGTCCGGATACAAGTCGATAGGTAACTTGGACAAAGAGAAAAGACCAAAAATCACCACTGCCAGGAAGCAGAGGGAGGTCATAATCGGTTTCTTAACCGCGCCTTCGTATAAACTCATGTTATTTTATTTAAAAGCCTCTCCCTGCTCCTCTCCCCAAAAGAGGGAGCCGGAAGATCGTTTTGAAATCAGGTTAATTAATAAAAGCATCGGGCGAAAGGTACTGAACACCTCTTATTTGGAAGAAGACTGGGAAGAGGCTTCCACCTCTACTTCCATACCATTCACCAAACGTGACTGTCCGGCAACTACCACCTGTGAGTTATCCGGTACACCGGATTTCAACTCATACTCCGTACCCATGCGTCTACCCAGTTCGACCTTATTATAAGATACTTTACCGTCTTTATAAACGAATACATAACGGTCACCGGAACCTGCCTGCTTAACGATTGCCAAATCGGGAACAACGACGTTTTCTGCTGTACCGAAGTTCAATGTCGCACGGGCAAACATTCCCGGACGCACACGCTGGTCTTTATTATCCAGTCTGATCTCTACCTGGAATGTACGGGTAGTGGCATCTATGGTAGGGTAAATCAGATTGATGGTTCCTGTAAATACTTCATCGCCATATACATCGAGTTTCACGTCGACAGGAGTACCTTTTTTCACTTTCGTGAAGTAGGTTTCGGACACGTTAATCAGGAGTTTCACCGGAGTGATCTGTTCTACTACAAGTACGGGTTCTCCACCGCTGTACATATCGCCATTATCATAGTTGCGTGCAGTGACCACACCGTTGATAGGGCTTTGCAAAGAGGTATTCTCCAGCAGATTCTTATAAGCGGTTTTCTTCACATCGAGTTGCATCTTCGAAGCATCCCACTCTGATTTGGACGCACCGCCCACTTTATATAATTCGTCAATACGGTTGAATTCTATTTCCTGATTATCTAGTTGCAGCTTCGTCTGTTTCAGGTTGGCTGCATCCATCTGCACAAGTTTCTGGCCTTTGGATACGCGGTCGCCTACTTCCACAAAAATCTGGTCGATACGTACGGGAGACGAAGGGGCTATATTATTCTTTACTTCAGCTTCCACCGTCGCTGTGTAATCTTGTATTTGATCTACGGGACGGGCTTTTACGTCTGCCAGCTTCACAATGGGCTTCGCGTCCACATGTTCCGCAGCCGCTTTGTCTTTTCCACCTGTACATGAGCCCATAAACACAGTTAACAGCAGGGCTACCAATTGGATACTTCTTTTCATATTCCTTAATTGTAATTTTTTAGTTGTCTATCTTTATTCTTTTCCCAGAACCTGATCGAGGTCTGCCTTAGCAACCAGGTAATCGTATATGGACTGATTATAGGTGAGTTGTGCCTGTGTCAGCGACACTTGGGAGCTGTTCAGTTCGAGCACCGTCCCCTTACCTACATCATAACGTTTTTCGGCAATCACTACCGCTTTCTTTGCCTGCATCACATTTTCCTTGTTACTGACTACCTGCTCTGTGCTGGCACTCATGTTATTGCGACAACTGACAATCTGCATATTCAATTGTCTTTCCGTATCGATACGGTTCCAATCGAGCTGGCGCATCTGTATACGGGCGGATTTCACTTTCGTAAAGTTACTTGCCTTATATAAAGGTATACTAAGATTGAACATCAGGCTGGAACTGTTACTCCAGTTGTAATTGAAAAAATTGATATTCGGATTATACAGTGATTGATATTGGTAGGAGAAACTCATTGAAAGAGTCGGCATAAAGTTTGTCTTTAAAGACTTTACGTTCTTTTCAAGCAACTTCATGTTCAAGTCCAACTGCTTCATGGTGGTATTGTTGTCCAGATTTACATTTTCTTCTCTCAACTGGTTGGCAAACATGGCCGTCTCATAGTTGGTCAGACTATCGTTAATCTTTATCTCCACATCGGCTGTGATCCCCATCAGGACTTTCAACTGCAACTTAGCCAAAGTCACCGCATTAGCTGCCGAAATCAAGTTCGGTTTAATACTGCGCATCTGCACTTCCGCACTGATCTTGTCATATTCGCTCACAGTTCCCTGCTGATATTTGGCATTCACCACATTGTAGTTATCTTCTGCCAGTTTATAACTGCCTTGAAGCACTTCATAGCTGTCCTGCGCAAGCATCAACTGATAATAAGCCTTGCTCACCTGATTCACGAGATCCAGTTTGGAAGCGCGTGACTTCTCTACTGCCAGTTCAATATCCGTCTTTGTCATCGACATGGCACGATAAACGCCCGGCACAAAGAGTGGCAGATTAATACTCAACCCCGCATTAACGGTGTTCGAACCGTCTTGCCCCATCTTGAACACGTTATCGTTCAATTTCATTTCAGCCGCTTTAATGGTATGGTCTACTGAACCGGCAATACTAGCCTCCGGCAACAGACTTTGCCAGGCTTCTTTACTGGCAACTTTCTTTAATGCAACTTCTTCTTCTGCCACTTTTATTGTCGGATTCTCATCCAATGCAATTTCCAGGGCTTTGTCTAAGGTTAAGGTTAGTATATTCTTCTCCGCCTGTGTGTCCTGCGCCTTTGCAAAACCAAATGCACAGAGTGCCACAGCTACCAGAAGAATCTTCTTACCTGCCAATCTTTTCATCTTGTTCATAAACTGAATTTCTAATTTAATCTTACTTGTTTGTCAATAAAACCTCACTTTTGCTCTAATCTGCGATGCGGTTCTTACGATATTCTTGTATAAAGTCTTCCAGTACCTTTGCTCCTTTTTCGGTGGAGATGCCGCGTATATAAGTAAACATGATGGATTCGTACACTTCAATAAAAGGATATTCATTGCAGATATCCGTATTCAGAAGTACGTCAAACTGCTCTCGTACCAGCAAATTAACGATAGCGAAGTTCACATCCGGACGAAAGATGCCCTGCTCTACTCCCGTCTTGAAGAAGGACATCGTTTTCTGCGAATCGCTGTCCTGCCGGTTCTTCATCATCTCATATACCTTCGGATATTTCTTGATGTCTTCAAAAAAGCGTTTATTCGTCTGATGGAACACCTCAATACTTTTCTGAAAGACTGCAAGTATTACCTCTAACACATTATGCGACTGTTCAAAGATTTTCTGTAAGTACTTATCTCTGTCGGCCTGTGCCTTCAGTATACATTCTTTCAACAACGATTCTTTATCCGAAAAGACTTCATAGAGGGTACGTTTGGATATTCCTAATGCTGCTGCAATGTCGTCCATCGTAATACTCTTGATGCCTTTTGAAGTAAAAGCTTCTGTTGCTGCCGTTATGATCCGTTCTCTTAACTCTACCCGTTGGGAAGCGTCTTTTCCATGCTCTGCCATCATCCGTTTTTCTATTTTATTAAAATGCAGTTTTCGTTTTCTTTTCATTTCCAAAGGAAAAACGGAACAAAGATATATAGAAAACTCAATTAACAAATCAAGTTTCCTTCTATTTATAATGCATTTGGGAATTATTATCATTCAATAGAGTAAAATGAAAACAAGTGTTAATAGGAAATACGGAACAAACATAGGGCAAAGGTAGGAATGAGGGGAATACGAAGTAAAGTTTTATCGCCGGCAGAGGGATTATAATCGACCAATGCCGGATAAATGTCGATAGAATCAACACTTACCCGGCAACAACAGTCACCATTATTAACGAAAAGCGAAAAAGGGTTGGTTTATGGTCAATAGTCAATTTGTGTCCTCTTCAGGAAGGCGACTGTTTTATGTATCTCCTTGTACATCACGATATCATCTTTCACAAAAGGCACTTCTTTCCGATAGGCATGAAGGAAACGTTCAAGAACGGGAGAAGTTTTCAGCGGACGACGGAAGTCAATGCCTTGTGCAGCATTCATCAGTTCGATGGCAAGGATATGTTCCAGGTTGTCCATCACTTTATAAAGTTTGGTAGCGGCGTTGGCGCCCATGCTTACGTGGTCTTCCTGTCCGTTGGAGGAGACGATGGAGTCGCTCGAAGCCGCATAGCAGTACATTTTATTCTGGCTGACCATCGAAGCGGCGGCATATTGCGGAATCATGAAGCCGGAGTTCAGACCGGGGTTGGCAACCAGGAATTCAGGTAGTCCGCGGAGTCCCATAATCAGTTGGGAGACACGGCGTTCGGAGATATTTCCCAATTCGGCCAAAGCGATGGCAAGGAAGTCATAAGAGATGGCAAGCGGTTGCCCGTGGAAGTTTCCGCCGGAGATGATCCGGTCTTCATCGGGGAAGATGGTGGGGTTGTCCGTGACGGAATTGATTTCAGTCAGCAATACGGAGGCAACGTAGCGGATGGCGTCTTTCGTGGCACCGTGTACCTGCGGGATGCAGCGGAAGGAATAGGGATCTTGAACGTGTTCTTTGTGACGTTCGATAAGTTCGCTACCGGCCAGTAGTTTGCGGAAGGCTTCGCCTGTCTCGATTTGTCCCTGATGGGGGCGGATTTGCTGGATGCAGTCCATAAACGGGTCGATACGACCATCAAAGGCTTCGAGGGAAAGGGCGGCTATGAGGTCGGCTTTTTTTGAGAGGCGGAAGGCTTTGAGCATAGCGAATACACCGTTGGCGCTCATAAATTGGGTGCCGTTGAGCAGGGCCAGTCCTTCTTTACTCATTAGTTTGACGGGTTCCCAGCCGAATTCGTCAAGTACGCTGATGGCTTCGCACTTTTTCCCTTTATAGTAGACATCGCCGACACCAATCAGGGGGAGGAAAAGATTGGCGAGCGGAGCAAGGTCGCCGGAGGCTCCAAGGGAGCCACGGTCATAGACGATAGGCATGACGTCATTGTTGAAGAAGTCGAGGATGCGCTGCACGGTGATTACTTGTACGCCGCTATGTCCCAATGAGAGGGCGTGGGCTTTGAGAAGCATCATCAGTTTGATGATGACGGGGCGGATTTCTTCGCCTACGCTGCAAGCATGGCTTTTTATCAGGTTCTCCTGAAGCGTACCGAGTTCGTCGGGAGAAATATTTTTGGTACATAAAGAGCCGAAACCGGTTGTTATACCGTACAGCGGTTCTTCGGAAGAAGCTATTTTGTGGTCGAGATAGTCACGACATTTCTGGATGCGCAACTTGGCTTCGGGAGCTAGTTCCAGTTTTAGGTTTTCGTTGATAATTCGTTCGATGATTTCGAAGGTCAATGCTCCGGAACCGATATGATATACATTCTTACTCATACGCGCAAGTCTTGATTTACGGCATCCAACAATTCTTTTTCTCTCCAGCAGGCGGTTTGCTCGATTGTATCGGCTTCGGTTTGCAGTTGGAAGACAAAATCTCTGTCTTTGAGCGAACCGAGGTTGATACGGACGTTCAGCAAGGCTCCCAATACGGCAGAACGGGCGGCCATCATGGCTACACAGGCATCTGTGACGGCATTGCGGTTGCCCAAGCGGGCAACATCTGCTATGACGGACATCATATCCAGGGCTTTGCGGGCTACTTCCAACGGAACGAGGGCGGCTTGTTTGGTTGCTTCCTGAATGGCGGCACTTCGCGCGGCTTTCTCTTCGTCGGTTGTTTTAGGAAGTTTGAAGCAGGCAAAGACTTCGTTGTAGGCAGCGGAATCTTTATCGATAAGTGCAATAAATTCGTCCAGCAGACGGAGGGTGATAGTTTGTGCGTGCTGCATTACTTCTTCACTGGCTTCGTATCCCTTTTTTCCTACGGTGAGCCGTGCTACCATTGTGGAAAGGGCGGAAGCCAGTGCTCCATCCAAAGCGGCAATACTACCTCCACCGGGTACAGGATCGCTGCAAGCTACTTTATCTAAGAAATCTTTTACGGTTAAATCTGCTAACATGGTATTTTGTTTTAAGTGATTAATGAATGAGTTGGTCAACTATTAAGCGACGGGATATAACATGCCACCTTTAATAGTCATGATTACACAGTTCATGCCTATATAATAAGGTAGAATATGATAGTTGTTGGAATTGAGGACGATAAAATCGCCTTGTTTGCCTACTTCGATGCTTCCAATCCGGTTGGCTCGCTGAAGGGCGGCAGCTCCGTTCAGGGTCAGGGCGGTGATGGTTTCTTCGATGCTCATTTTCATATAGATGCAGGCCAGAGCAATGGTCAGCGGGATAGAACCGGAGAAACAACTGCCGGGATTCAGGTCGGTGGCAAGTGCTACCGCACAGCCGGAGTCAATCATTTCACGACCGCGTGCGTAGGGTTCTTTCAGAGCAAAAGCTGTCAAAGGTAACAGGGTGGCTACTACTCCGGCATCGGCCATTGCACGGATGCCGGCATCGGAAGCGTGCAGGAGGTGATCGGCAGACAGTGCTCCCAGTTCGGCTGCCAGTTCAGCTCCACCGAGGGAGACGATTTCGTCAGCGTGGAGTTTCAACAGAAAGCCGTGTTCCTTGGCTGCCTGAAGCAGGCGGCGGGACTGTTCGATAGAGAAAACGCCTTGTTCGCAAAAGACATCACAACATTCTGCCAGTTCGCCGTCACGAACAAGGGGAAGCATTTCACGAATCAGGAAGTCGATGTATTCGTCGCTTCTTCCTGCATATTCTTCGGGAAGGGCATGGGCACCGAGAAAGGTGGAGACTATATCGACACGTTTATGCTCGGTGTTGTTCAGGCTACGCATTACCTTTAGCTGTAATAGTTCGGTTTCCCGATCCAGTCCGTAGCCGCTTTTACCTTCTACGGTGGTTACGCCCATTGTGCTCATTCTTTTCAGAAAGCCTTCAGCTGCTGAACGAAGTTTCAGGAAGTTCATTTGCCGGGTGGCTTTTACGGTGCTTGCAATTCCGCCTCCCCGCTCCATAATCGACATATAGCTTTCGCCGTTCAGACGCCAGGAGAATTCTTCGGAACGTTCGCCGCCAAACACGAAATGGGTATGGGAATCAACGAAGCCGGGCAAAAGGCAGTGTCCGCGAGCGTTATAATGCCAGTAGTGTTGGTAGTAACCGTCGCGGTCTTCGCCACGGTTTTCACCAACGTAGGTGATGATTCCTTTGGTGACTTCCACGGTTCCGTTCTCTATGACTTGCAGTTGGGACATTTCTTCGCCTTTACGGGCGGAAAAGCCGATGGGAGTTACAATACGGGCATTGAATATGATTAGGTTTTCACTCATAAATTATCCGAATTATCTTGGTTTATTCTTGTTTCATTCATCCTGCTTCTTGATCTGTTGTTTTTTATCAGGGCAGGTTCCCCCTGTAAACATCCGTTCTGATTTGGATTGAATATTCGCTAACATATTTCTTTACCGGCTATTCCATGATACGAGCTTCCAGAACTTGTTGTATGGAAAAGTTTTCGAGTCCGAGATAATAGGAAGCTGTATCAATCAGGGCTTCCATCGGTACGAGACCGATGATTTCACTACCGACAATCGTAACACCATAGCGGCGGGCTTCGATACGTACCAGTTCGAAGGCGCGGTAAAGGGCAGTACGGGTATAGTCGGTCATGTTTATGGATACTTGGGTGATGTTTCTCTCCTTTAGCTCCACTCCCATTGCTTTCACATAACGGAGCCCTCCGTTAATATAACGGATATTCTTTGCTATCTTGGTAGCTATTTCCAGATTATCTGTACTAAGATTGATATTGTAGGCTACGAGCGGCATACGGGCTCCGATGGCGACTGTACCTGCGGTTGGATGACGTTCGGCAGGTCCGAAATCTGGTTGCCATTCGGGTAGTTTGATTTTTTCGGCCATGCCTTCAAATTCTCCTTTACGAACGGAAGCGAGATTTTCCCGATGCGACGCAGTTGCGGACTTCTCATACAGGAAGACAGGAAGATGATAGATCTCGGCTACTTTTGCGGCTACTTTCTTGGATAGTTCGACGGCTTCTTCCATGCTGGTATTCTTAATCGGGATGAAAGGGATGACATCGACTGCTCCCATACGGGGATGTTGCCCGGTATGCTGATTCAGGTCTATCAAACGGACAGCCACGCCGACGGCTTCAACAATTGCTTCGTACAGAGCTTCCGGCTCGCCGACAAGGGTTACAACCAAACGGTTATGGTCTTCATCATTACTGTAATCAAGCAGTTTTACTCCGGCCTTAATACGGAAAGGGGCTACTATCTGATCTATTTTCTCTAAATCACGTCCCTCGCTAAAATTGGGGACGCATTCAATAATTTTATTCCAACTCATATCAAATATCTACTATTATAGAGGTTATATTCAACTGGATAACTATATGTTTTACATTAAACAAGTGCTCTTGCCCAATAGTCCTTATATAATCAAGCACGGTTCACACGAGTTTCATACCGAATCACCGCATGGTTTATACTAAACAGCTATATGTTTAAACAGTCCATATATTATGGGAATTTATTCTCTCATATTAAGAGAATAAATTCCCATAATATGTGATACTATTTTCCCACAATATATGGGACTATCTTCTTTATAAGTTCTTCGTCTGCTACATACGGCATTGTTATCTGATAGTCTCTTGCATGGGAGTCATTAAATGCTTCGCTTGTCTCCATCGCATGCGGATTACGCGCCCATGAGCGACGGGCTACTCCGCCCATCACATCCCAGAGCATTGCCGAACGAAGTATTTCATCTACCCGTTCGCTACCGTCGCATACCATACCGAAGCCGCCATTGACTGCTTTGCCAATACCGACTCCCCCACCATTGTGCAAAGCTACCAGGCTCATTCCGCGGGCACAATTTCCGGCAAAACATTGCACAGCCATATCTGCCATCACATTGCTTCCGTCTTTGATATTCGATGTCTCCCGGAAAGGAGAATCCGTTCCGCTTACATCGTGATGGTCTCGTCCCAGCATGATAGGACCTACTTCGCCCCGGCGGACCATCTCATTGAAACGGAGGGCTATGTTCATTCTCCCAACTGCATCCTGATACAGAATACGTGCCTGTGTACCCACCACGAGCTGATTCTTTTCGGCATCCCGTATCCAGTTGTAATTGTCAAGATCCTGACCGCGCCGATTGACGTCGATACATTCCATAGCTGCGTGGTCTGTTTTTATCAGATCTTCGTGTTTGCCACTCAAGCAAACCCATCTGAACGGACCGTAGCCATAATCAAAGAGTTGGGGTCCCATAATATCTTCAACATAGCTTGGCCAGATAAATCCGTCCTTTTCATCAACACCATTACGGGAAATTTCTTTTACTCCGGCATCGTATATAGCTTTCATGAAGGAGTTTCCATAATCAAAGAAATAAGTTCCGCGGGCTACGAGTTTCTTAATAACTTCGAAATGACGATGCAAGGATATATCTACCAAGTGACGGAATTGTTCCGGAGATTCGTGAAGAAGGCGTGTGCGTTCTTCAAAAGTTAGTCCGACAGGGCAGTAACCGCCTTCGTAAACGGCATGACAGGAGGTTTGATCGGATAATAATTCAATAGGAATTCTTTCGCGTTCGGCATATTCGAGCAGATCTACGACATTGCCGTGATAGGCTATCGAGCAGGGTTCACGACGTTGCATTGCTTGAGATGCCATCCGGTATGCTTCGGCTATATCCGCAGTCACGTGTCCCACCCATCCCTGGCGGTGGCGGGTTTCAATACGCGAACTATCTACTTCGGCTATGATGGAGACTGCTCCTGCTATCTCCGCCGCTTTGGGTTGTGCGCCGCTCATTCCTCCCAAGCCGGAAGATACAAATAAATGTCCCCGCAGATCCTGATCTTGGGGAATCCCCAGTTTCAATCGCCCGGCATTGAGGAGGGTATTGAAAGTGCCATGCACAATTCCTTGAGGACCGATATACATCCAGCCGCCAGCGGTCATTTGCCCGTAATTGGCAACTCCCATCTGGGCAGCAATATGCCAATCATGTTGATTGTCGAATTGCCCGATCATCATCGAATTGGTTATTATAACGCGGGGAGCATCGGGACGGGAGCGGAAAAGCCCTAATGGATGTCCGGACTCAATAACCAGCGTCTGTTCTTGGGTAAGTTCTTCGAGGTATTGTTTTATCAGCCGATATTGCATCCAGTTTTGACAGACTTGTCCGGTTTCACCGTAAGTGACTAGTTCGTAGGGATATAATGCTATATCGAAGCAAAGGTTATTGTCAATCATTACCTGAAAAGCTTTGCCTTCAATGCATTGCCCCCGGTACTCATCAATCGGTTTGGCTTTCAGGTCGCCGGCAGGACGGAAACGGTATCCGTAAATCCGCCCGCGAGTGCGTAGCTCTTCCATCAATTCAGGAGCCAATTGTTCGTGCCACTCGGTAGGAATATAACGCAAAGCGTTTTTTAATGCAGTGATTGTCTGCGCCGGGGTAAGTGTATAACCACGGTCGGGAGCTCTCCGGATACCTTCTACAAAATCCGGATAAGGAGGTAGTGTGTTGCCAAGAGTTATTCTCATAATAAACAGAATTAAGGATTACAAACTGTAAGCAATACAGTCTTATAACTCTTCGCAAGATAGAAAAAAAGAAGATAAAAGACAAGAGATTTGACAGATTTATTATCAGAAAGGTATTATTACATTTACAGTTTGATAGAAGAACAAGACACAAGCGATGTCAAAACTCTCTTATACTTTTATACAGGCACGAATACAGGCCGTTTTGTCAAAACAGATAGATAGATCTTTCATTGAAGTAGATAGCAGGGTTGGCATTACGGTAAATAGCAAAGCTATCATTAAAACGAATGGCGGAGCTTCACTAAAACTTTTCATTAAAATGAATGGAAGGATCATTGGTAAGAACCCTTTCATTAAAATAAAAGAGAATCTTTAGTAAAGCAAATAGCAGCCCTTTTCAACACTATGGAATCGGTGGAATTTGTATAACTAGCGTAACCCGCATCTCAATAATATCATTATATAGATGATTGTATTATTGATAGGGCTTTTCATACGATACCAACCGAAACTAATGGAATTATTTCTTTTGTTTATTCTGCAACTCTAACAGATATTTAAAAGTATGCTTTGCCTCCTGACTATCATCTTTCAAATATGCTTGTTTCAGTTCCGGATAATTCTTCAATAATTGCAGCATTCTATCTTTCCCCAGAAAGTCGACTTTTCCCGTTTCACCATTCAATTCATAGCAAACACGTTTTGTAACCAGACTTGAAGCGGCAAGAGCATCGCCTATATTTCCTCCTAGTTTTACATCATCTTCTTCCACAAAGTTGCCTCCGATGACTGATCCTAAAGGCATCGCACAAAAATAGATGTTTTTGCCTAACTGAACAGCAGGAGCATACCATGCTCCAAAACGCAATTTCTTATAGCGCAACTTACGACAGTTCAAATATAAATTTCCTTTTTCGTCACGCACAGCAAAACAACGCTTCTTCAAACGCCGGCACATCGACTCGTCATCACCGGCCGTTATCCGGTAATCAGCCCCTCCTGTTAATACAATCTGATTTCTGGAACGTTTTTCTACACGCAACACAGCAGTGGTATCGCCATGTTGAGTCAGCAACTCTTTCAGGTTGGAATAAATAATATTCTGCGCAATTAACGGAAGGCTAATCACGCTTATCAGCAAACATAAGATACATCCTTTCTTCATAAGCATCCTCCTTTCCTGTCTAACGCCTTTTCGAGTGGAAAGTTATAAATTTTAGCGGATAAATGCAAGAATGAGAAAAGAAATATTGAAAATTTCTTCCAGCTAACAACAACATTATCAGAACGAGTTATAATCCAAGCCCACACATCTTCCTACTTCCGTTAATAAACAGTAAATCTACTCTTAACAAAAACAAGCTCCTATCCCGACCGTTATGAATTATATTACCTTTGCGCAAAAGATTTAAAGTTGTCATGGAAAAACTAGAACAGGTCATTACCACATATCAGCAAATCATTCAGAAAACAGAACTGGAGTTACAGAATGCACGAAAACGTATCTATTATATAAGTCTTCTTCGACTTATCTTATTCGTAGGAGCCGTAGCAAATGCCATTATTTTTTGGTCTGACGGTTGGCTATGCCTCTCTGCATTCGCTGTCCTACCCTTTATCTTATTCATTTGGTTAGTAAAACGCCATAATTTCTGGTTCTACCGGAAAGACTTTCTGAAAAAGAAAATAGAAATCAACGAGCAGGAACTACGTGCCATGCAATATGATTTTTCCGATTTTGACGATGGAAAAGAATTCATTAACCCGTCTCACCTCTACACTCTTGATCTGGATGTATTTGGCGAGCACTCTCTTTTCCAATATATCAACCGCACCGCAACCCCTATCGGCAAGCAACATCTCGCAAATTGGTTCAATGCACATCTGGAGAATAAAGAAGCTATTGACCACCGCCAGGAAGCCATCCGGGAACTCTCCACCGATTTGGAATATCGCCAACAAATCCGCTTACTCGGATTACTCTATAAAGGAAAACCTGCCGATACCACCGAAATCAAAGAATGGGCAGCCAGTCCGAGTTATTATCGAAAACGTACGCTCCTGCGTATCCTCCCAATAGCAGTTACCGTCATTAATTTCTTATGTATAAGTCTAGCCATTTTAGGCATTATCTCGGCTAACATCGCAGGAGGAGTATTTGTCAGCTTTGTATTATTCAGTACTATTTTCTCTAAAGGAATCACTAAACTGCAAACAACCTACGGAGAAAAGCTGCAGATTCTTTCGACATACGCTGACCAAATTCTGCTCACTGAACAAAAAGAAATGCACAGTCATATACTGCAAGAGTTAAAAACGGACCTTACAAGTCAAAATCAAACCGCTTCTCAAGCAGTCCGCCAGCTTTCTAAACTGATGAACGCACTCGACCAACGAAGCAATCTGCTCATGAGTACTATACTCAACGGACTGATATTTTGGGAGCTACGACAGGTGATGCGAATCGAGAAGTGGAAAGAGATTCATGCATCCGACCTACCCCGATGGATAGAAACAATCGGAGAAATAGATGCCTATTGTTCCCTGGCAACATTCGCATATAACCATCCGGATTATATTTACCCCACTATCGCTGCTCAATCTTTCCACCTACAAGCTGAAGCCTTGGGGCATCCCCTAATGGATCGCAACCAATGTGTGCGTAACGGAATAGACATTGAAAAACGTCCTTTCTTTATTATAATCACAGGCGCCAATATGGCAGGCAAGAGTACTTATTTACGTACTGTAGGAGTAAACTATCTACTGGCATGTATAGGAGCTCCCGTTTGGGCAAAGCAAATGAAAATATATCCGGCCCGTCTCGTTACCAGCCTTCGAACCAGTGATTCCCTAGCTGACAACGAATCTTATTTCTTTGCAGAACTCAAGCGACTTAAATTAATCATAGACAAACTTGAAGCCGGGGAAGAGCTTTTCATCATCCTTGATGAAATACTGAAAGGCACCAACTCCATGGACAAACAGAAAGGCTCTTTCGCCCTTATCAAACAATTCATGCACATGAACGCCAACGGTATCATCGCCACCCATGACTTGTTATTAGGGACTTTAATAGAGTCCTTCCCACAAAATATCCGAAATTACTGTTTCGAAGCCGACATTACCAACAATGAACTCACCTTCTCATATCAAATGAGAAACGGAGTTGCTCAAAACATGAACGCCTGCTTCTTAATGAAAAAAATGGGGATCGCCGTCATTAACGACTAATCCCCATCTTCGTATGAAAATCAAAGTTATCTTTTACAGTAACATCTAAAACCTGTTTTATTTAGTAGCAGCAAACTCAATATAAAGTTTCAAACTGCATAGTTTTAATGTGTCGGAAAAAACAAAGTCAAACAGGTGTTATAGATATATACTTATTGTATTTTACTTTTCGACAAAAAAGCGACTATCGCAGAAGCTTTTTCATTAGTGAAATACTGCACCGATGTTATTGGCTGATACGTGTAAGGTACAAATTGGAATAACTGTACAGCTGCAAACTTTTTATCAGCAGAAAGTATCACATCCATACGTATATTACCACTAGCCTCGCTTTTTATTTTCGAATCAGCGGAGAATGAACCCGAATTTACAAGATTTTTCAAAGCATCCATATGCTTCAAATCAAAGAATACACTATGCTCTTTAGCCACACTTTTTGTTGGTAAATAAACAACCTCCTTTGATTTCCAGAAAAGACGGAAAATTCCGATAAGGAATAAACCTGTCCCCAAAACCATCAAAGCCATACTGGTTGTAGAAGACTTGTCATCCAATTCGAATGTTGAAGCAAAAGCTAAAATACCAATCAATAACATAACAGAAGAGATTAAAACTCCTGAAACACTTATGCGTTTAGCGATATCGGGGTGTGTAGATGCGAATATAGTAGCATCAATCGTTTGAGTAGTTGCCATAATATTTAAAGTTTAATTTATTAGTAAAAATATAAAGATAAAAAGAAGTAGTATCACCAGTATACAGAAGATACCAGTAACCACAAAATAAACAATACCAATAAATATACTGCTAAATAATTATACGCCTCAAGGTGTATACATAGTATTCACTCGATGGCTGGCAATAATAGGAAGTTGTTGTATCATAAATCCGCCCCCAGTGTTGTGATAGTGAGCTCTCACGATCAGCACAACCTTGTAGCGCATTCTTTAAAGAAAAGAAATATTCTCCAAGCTGTACACGTTGAATACGTGTCACAGATATTTGATGGCTCTGCAAATTGGTCAATTCAGCCACAGGCTTACCCGGAAGATCGGGTGCACAGATTTCCCCACGCTGCCCCATAGCATATGTAATATCACACCCCTGCTTATCCACCATTCTTTCGGTAGAGACATTGCCTGCTATGCTATGAAAAGCAACTGTCAGCAACAGAAACAATATTACCTTTACAAATTTTGCCATATTCACCTGCAAATATAACAGATTCTCTCTATGAAAAGTTTAATTAGGATATATTTTAATGTATCTTAGTATTAATAAACGGCAGACAAACAAAAAAGGCTACCTTCGAAGGTAGCCTTTTTTATATCTATAAGAATAACTGTAAAATTATTCAGCCGATTCAGCTTTTGGTTCTTCAGCCTTAGGAGCTTCAGTTGCAGGAGCTTCAACAGCAGCAGGAGCAGCTTCAGCAGCTTTTTTCGAACGACGAGTACGAGTAGCTTTCTTAGCAACTTTTTCCTTAGCCATGTTTTCATTGTAGTCAACCAACTCAATAAAGCACATTTCTGCGTTGTCACCCAAACGGTTACCAGTCTTGATAATACGAGTATAACCACCCGGACGATCAGCAATCTTAACAGAGATTTCTTTGAACAACTCTGTTACTGCAATCTTATCTTGCAAGTTGCTAAATACAACACGACGAGAGTTCGTAGTATCTTCTTTAGACTTAGTAATCAAAGGCTCAACAAACTTCTTCAAAGCTTTCGCCTTTGCAACAGTCGTAGTGATTCTTTTGTGCTTGATCAAAGAGCAAGCCATGTTAGATAACATAGCGCTTCTATGAGAAGCAGTACGACCTAAATGATTGAATTTTTTATTATGTCTCATTTTTTATTCTTTATCTAATTTATATTTAGAAATGTCGGTTCCAAACGACAGATTCAGACTTTCCAGCAAATCATCAAGCTCGGTAAGCGATTTCTTTCCGAAGTTTCTGAATTTCAGCAGGTCAGTTTTGTTGAATTGTACCAAGTCGCCGAGAGTTTCTACGTCAGCAGCCTTCAAGCAATTGAGGGCACGAACTGACAAGTCCATATCAACGAGTTTAGTTTTCAACAGCTGACGCATGTGCAAAACTTCTTCATCAAACTCTTCATTGCCGTCAGTATCATTACTTTCAAGCGTGATCTTCTCGTCAGAGAACAACATGAAGTGATAAATCAGAATTTTTGCAGCTTCTTTCAGCGCTTCTTTCGGGTGTATAGAACCGTCGGTACTAATTTCAAGCACTAGCTTTTCGTAGTCAGTCTTCTGTTCTACACGGAAGTTTTCTACAGCATACTTGACATTACGTATCGGTGTATAAATAGAGTCGATTGGAATTACATTAACATCCGTGCAATACTCGCGATTTTCATCAGCAGGTACATAACCACGACCTTTGTTAATGGTAATATCAATCTGCATAGTTGACTTAGAATCTAAATGACAAATAACTAATTCCGGATTTAACACTTCAAATCCAGTCAAATACTTACCTATGTCACCTGCTTTAAATTCACTGGAATTCTCGACAGTGATGCTCACTTTTTCGCTCTCGAACTCTTCAACTACTTGCTTGAATCTCACTTGTTTCAGATTCAAGATAATGTTGGTAACATCCTCTTTTACTCCAGGTACACTAGAAAATTCATGCTCCACACCATCGATTCTGATAGTAGTGATAGCAAAACCCTCTAATGAAGAAAGAAGGATACGGCGTAATGCATTACCTACAGTAATACCAAAACCCGGTTCCAACGGACGGAATTCGAATTTACCGAATCTGGAGTCCGCCTCCAACATTAATACTTTATCAGGTTTTTGAAATGCTAATATCGCCATGAAATTAATTATTATTTAGAATACAATTCAACGATCAAATGTTCTTTAATGTTCTCAGGAATGTCTGCTCTTTCAGGTATGTGCAACATTTTACCAACCTTTGAAGCCTCGTCCCATTCCAACCAAGCATACTTGCTGTGATTGAAACCTGCAAGAGAATTAGCAATTACTTCCAAAGACTTAGATCTTTCACGAACACCAATCAATTGTCCTGGTTTTACTGCAAATGAAGGAATGTTTACTACTTCACCATCTACAGTGATGTGCTTGTGACTAACCAACTGACGAGCAGCAGCACGTGTAGGAGCAATACCCAAACGGAATACTACGTTGTCAAGACGGCCTTCCAGCAATTGAAGAAGTACCTCACCGGTAATACCTTTAGCAGTAGCTGCTTTTTCAAACAAATTGCGGAATTGTTTTTCCAAAACTCCATAGGTGTATTTAGCTTTCTGTTTTTCACGAAGTTGCACACCGTATTCAGAAGTTTTTCTTTTTCTTGAATTACCATGTTGTCCGGGAGGATAGTTCTTCTTTGACAAAACTTTGTCAGCTCCAAAGATTCCTTCACCGAATTTACGGGCGATTCTCGATTTTGGTCCAGTATATCTAGCCATTTCTTTTAAATATTTAATTGTTTATTCATGAACTCAATTTGTTGCAGCCGCGATTACAGAGAGAAATTAATGTAATCCAAAAACAAAATCAAGATCATTGTGTAAGTTAAAGGTAAATTAAACTCTACGTCTTTTCGGAGGACGACAACCATTATGTGGAAGCGGAGTCACGTCAATGATTTCAGTAACTTCGATACCAGCACCGTGGATAGTTCTAATAGCAGACTCACGTCCGTTACCTGGACCCTTCACATATGCTTTTACCTTTCTCAGGCCAAGATCGAATGCAATCTTTGCACAATCCTGGGCAGCCATCTGAGCTGCATAAGGAGTATTCTTTTTAGAACCTCTAAATCCCATTTTACCAGCAGATGACCAAGAGATAATCTGCCCTTCACTATTTGCAAGAGAAACAATAATATTGTTGAAAGATGAATGAACATGCAACTGTCCATTAGCGTCTACTTTCACATTTCTCTTTTTAGCTGCAACTGTTTTTTTTGCCATATCAACAATTATTATTTAGTAGCTTTTTTCTTATTAGCAACGGTTTTCTTTCTACCCTTACGAGTACGTGCATTGTTCTTAGTGCTCTGACCTCTAACAGGCAGACCAATACGGTGACGTACACCACGATAGCAACCAATATCCATTAATCGCTTAATGTTCAATTGGATTTCAGAACGAAGATCACCTTCTACTTTATACTCTGCACCGATAATCTCACGAATCTTAGCAGCTTGATCATCTGTCCAGTCTTTAACCTTCAGATCTTTATCTACACCAGCTTTATCTAAAATTTTTGCTGAACTACTGCGACCTATTCCATATACATAGGTCAACGCAATTTCACCTCTTTTGTTCTGAGGTAAATCTACACCAACTATTCTTATAGCCATATACTAAATTATTTTTTTTGCAAAAATAACAAATTATCCTTGACGTTGTTTATACTTAGGATTTTTCTTGTTAATAACATACAAACGGCCATTACGTCTAACGATCTTACATTCTGGCGTGCGTTTCTTTAATGATGCTCTTACTTTCATATCTTATTTTATTTATATCTAAACACAATTCTTCCTTTCGATAAGTCGTAAGGAGACATTTCGACTCTCACTTTATCTCCCGGCAGGATCTTGATGTAATGCATCCTCATCTTGCCTGAAATATGTGCGGTAATCTCATGTCCGTTTTCTAATTCAACACGAAACATTGCATTTGACAATGCTTCAACTATAACTCCATCTTGTTCTATTGCAGATTGCTTTGCCATATTATATTGCTTTATCTCCTAAAACTTCTTCTATGAATTTGAATGAAGACAAAATATCAGCTTCACCAGCTCCAACAGCTATCGTATGCTCAAAATGTGCAGCACATTTACGATCTCTGGTCCTCACAGTCCATCCGTCACTTTCCATTATCACTTGTCGGTCTCCCAATGTTATCATCGGCTCTATCGCTATGCAAAGGCCTCTTTTCATCAATGGTCCATATCCTCTTTTACCATAGTTAGGAACCTGAGGATCTTCGTGCATCTCTTTACCGATGCCATGGCCAACAAACTCACGCACTACACCATAAGAATGAGACTCACAATATTGCTGAATAGCATATCCGATATCACCAATTCTTTTACCTTGCACTGCGTTCTGGATGCCAATATATAACGCTTCTTTAGTTACCTTCAACAAGTTACGAATCTCTTCGTCTACCTCTCCTACACAAAAAGTATAAGCAGAATCACCACAGAAACCATTCATGTAAGTTCCGCAATCCACTGATACGATATCACCATCTTTCAGTACGATATCCCCTGGGATTCCATGTACCACCTGTTCGTTGACAGAAGTACAAAGAGATGCGGGAAATGGTTCTCCATATTGATTCGGAAATCCTTTGAAAGTTGGAGTTGCCCCATGATCTCTAATGAACTCTTCAGCAACTTTATCCAACTCACGTGTAGTTACACCAGGCTTCACCAGTTTGGCAACCTCTGCAAGAGTTTTACCAACAAGCAGGTTACTCTGACGGAGCAATTCTATTTCATCTTCTGTTTTAAGAAATATCATTTCTAATCTAAAGAATTAATATGCCGCTACACCAGCGCGTCCTTTAATACGACCAGATTTCAACAGACCATCATAGTGTCTCATCAACAAATGACTTTCAACCTGTTGCAGGGTATCAAGAACAACACCTACAAGAATTAACAAAGATGTACCGCCGAAGAATTGAGCGAATCCTGCTTGCACTCCGAATACACCGGCAAAAGCAGGCATAATAGCAACTAAAGCCAAGAAGAAAGAACCCGGCAAAGTGATACGAGACATTATATCATCAATATACTCTGCTGTTTTCTTTCCCGGTTTAATACCAGGGATGAAACCATTATTTCTCTTCATATCCTCAGCCATCTGAGTCGGATTAATTGTAATTGCAGTATAGAAATACGTAAATAATATAATCATTACCGCAAAGACAAAATTATACCAGAAACTTGTATGATCTGTAAACGCATGCAAGAAACCGCCTGCATCATTTACATTTGAAAAGCCGATAAATGTAATTGGAATAAACATGATTGCCTGAGCAAAAATGATAGGCATAACACCGGCAGCATTCACCTTTAAAGGGATATACTGTCTAGCACCACCATATTGCTTGTTACCAACAATTCTTTTTGCATACTGTACAGGAATCTTTCTTGTACCTTGCACCAAAAGAATAGCAGCGCCAATCACTAATAATAAGAATACGATTTCAATTATAAACATAATCAGACCACCGCTCTTATTTGCTACTCTGGACACAACTTCTTGCAACAAAGCATCAGGGAAACGAGCGATAATACCAATCAAGATGATAAATGAAATACCGTTACCAATACCTTTATCAGTAATTCTTTCACCAAGCCACAAAATAAACATACTACCTGCTGCCAAAATAATGGTAGAGGTAACCATAAACAGAGTCCAATCTAATGAAGCATTTAAGGAAGGGCCAGCCTGCATTTTAAGATTGAGCAAATAAGAAGGGGCCTGAACTAACAATATAGCAATCGTCAAGTAACGAGTATATTGATTCATTTTTCTTCTGCCGCTCTCACCTTCGCGTTGCAACTTCTGGAAATACGGTACAGCGATTCCCAATAACTGGATTACGATAGATGCAGAGATATAAGGCATGATTCCTAATGCAAAAATAGAGGCATTAGAAAATGCTCCTCCAGAGAACATATTTAACAAGGCTAAAAGGCCTTCACTTGTTTGTTCGTGCAATTTTGCCAGCATCGCCGGATTGATACCCGGTAATACGACATACGATCCGAAACGGTAAATTGCCACGAACAATATGGTGATGAGGATCCGCTGTCTCAGATCCTCAATCTTCCATATATTCTTTAATGTTTCAATAGCTTTTCTCATTGAATCAGAGTTTTACTACAGTTCCACCAGCAGCTTCAATAGCAGCAGTTGCAGTCTTAGAGAATGCATGAGCTTCTACTTCCAGCTTGTTAGTCAGAGTTCCGTTACCCAATACTTTTACCAACTGATTTGAAGAAATAAATCCTGCTTCGATAAAGTCGTTTACACCAACTTTTGCCAAGCTTTTAGCTTCAGCAAGTTTCTGGATAGTATCCAAGTTGATAGCTTTATATTCAACACGATTGATATTCTTGAAACCAAATTTAGGAACTCGACGTTGAAGAGGCATCTGACCACCTTCAAAACCGATTTTCTTAGAGTATCCAGATCTTGATTTAGCTCCTTTATGACCTCTTGTAGAAGTACCACCTAAGCCAGAACCAGCACCACGTCCAATTCTTTTTCTTGTCTTAGTAGATCCCTCAGCAGGTTTTAAATTACTTAAGTTCATATTGTAATTTCGTTTTATTATTCAACAAATAATTACTTAACAATGGCAACCAAGTGTTTTACTTTATCTACCATTCCAAGAATTGAAGGAGTGCTTTCGTGTTCAACCACACGGTTCAGTTTACGAAGTCCCAGTGCGTCAAGAGTTCTTTTCTGATCAGCTGGAGCACCAATTCTACTTTTAACTTGTTTAATCTTTATAGTTGACATATCTCCTCCTTATCCTCTAAATACTTTTTCAACACTAATACCTCTGTTCTGAGCAACCATTCTTGCATCACGCATTTCACTCAAAGCTTCAATTGTAGCTTTAACAAGGTTATGCGGATTCGAAGAACCTTTAGATTTAGCCAAAACGTCAGTAACACCAACACTTTCCAATACAGCACGCATAGCACCACCAGCTACAACACCGGTTCCGTGAGATGCAGGTTTGATGAATACTTCAGCACCACCAAATCTAGCTGATTGTTCATGAGGAACAGTACCTTTTAAAATAGGTACTTTCACCAGGTTCTTTTTAGCTGACTCAACACCTTTAGCGATAGCAGCTGTTACTTCACCTGCTTTACCAAGTCCCCAACCAATGATACCTTCTTCGTTACCTACAACAACGATTGCAGAGAAACTAAAAGTTCTACCACCTTTGGTAACTTTAGTAACACGATTAATAGCAACTAATCTATCTTTCAGTTCTATATCGTTAGTAATCTTAACTCTATTATTAACTCCTGCCATAATGATTAAAATTTAAGTCCACCGTTACGAGCAGCATCAGCTACTTCTTTTACTCTCCCATGATACAAGTAACCATTACGGTCGAAAACAACAGTAGTTATACCTGCTTCCTGAGCCTTTTTAGCAATCATTTCACCAACTTTAGCAGCTTGTTCTTTTTTAGCGACTTTCTCAGTCAAACCTAAAGAAGAAGCAGCAGCCAGTGTCTTACCAGAAAGATCATCGATAATCTGGACATAAATTTGCTTGTTACTTCTAAATACACTCATACGCGGACATTCAGTAGTACCTGAAATCTTGTTGCGTACTCTATATTTGATCTTAACTCGTCTTTCTATTTTTGTTGTCATAATAATCTAATTTTATATGAATTACTTAGCGCCGGCTGATTTACCAGACTTTCTACGAATTACTTCGCCAACAAACTTAATACCTTTACCCTTGTATGGTTCAGGCTTACGGAAAGAACGTATTTTAGAGCAAACTTGACCAAGCAATTGTTTGTCACACGATTCCAATATAATAAGAGGATTCTTATTTCTTTCAGACTTCGTTTCAACTTTTACCTCAGCAGGCAATTGAATGAAAATATTGTGTGTATAACCTAAAGCCAGCTCAATGATGTTACCTTGGTTTGAAGCACGATAACCTACACCTACAAGTTCCAGTTCTTTCTTGTAACCTTCAGATACGCCCACAACCATGTTGTGAACCAATGAACGATACAAACCGTGGAAAGCATGTTTCTGCTTCGGGTTATCAAGCATTTCTTTATCGTTTTCTGTTAAAGTTACGTGTCCGTCTTCAATAGTAACATTGATAGCAGGATTCACATATTGGCTCATTTCGCCTTTGGGTCCCTTTACGGTAACCACATTATCCTTCAGAGTGATTGTCACTCCAGCAGGGATACTAATGGGTAATTTTCCTATTCTTGACATTCTAATTCCTCCTAATTAATATACATAACACAAGACTTCACCACCGATTTTCAGTTCTGCAGCCTCTTTGTTAGTCATTACACCTTTGGAAGTAGATATTATAGCAATACCCAGCCCATTAATAACACGCGGCATATCTTTGTAACCAGTATACTTACGCATACCCGGAGAAGATATTCTTTCTAACTTTTTGATTGCGTTAACTTTGTTAACAGAATCATACTTCAAGGCAACCTTAATAGTTCCTTGAGGACCATCTTCTACAAACTTATAATTAAGGATGTAGCCTTTTTCAAAAAGAATCTTAGTGATTTCTTTTTTCAAATTCGAAGCGGGAACTTCAACAACTCTGTGCTTTGCACCAATCGCGTTCCGCAACCTCGTTAAATAATCTGCTATTGGATCAGTCATATAAAAATAAATTAAATTAATCAGGACTACCCTGACAATATTTAAACAATAATTACCAGCTTGCTTTTTTTACGCCTGGGATCAGTCCGTTAGATGCCATCTCACGGAATTGAATTCTCGAAATTCCGAACTGACGAATATAACCTTTAGGACGACCAGTCAGTTTGCAACGGTTGTGCATACGAATTGGATTAGAATTCTTTGGCAACTCTTGCAACTTCTGTGCAGCTTCGAAAGCATCAGCAGGATCACCTGTTCTTACGATTTGCTTCAAAGCAGCTCTTTTCTCGGCGTATTTGGCTACTAATTTAGCACGCTTTACTTCACGTGCTTTCATTGATTCCTTTGCCATATCTATTAGTCTTTTTTAGCGTTTTTAAAAGGTAAACCGAATTCCTTCAGCAAAGCATAACCTTCTTCATCTGTTTCCGCAGAGGTTACAAAGGTAATATTCATTCCGAGAATTCTTGTAATACTATCGATATTTATTTCAGGGAAAATGATTTGTTCCTGAATACCAAGGGTATAGTTACCTTTACCATCAAACTTACTTTCGATACCTTTGAAGTCACGAATACGAGGAAGAGCTACACGAACCAATTTTTCAAGGAATTCGTACATTCTTTCACGACGTAAAGTTACCATAACACCAATCGGCATTTTTTTACGCAACTTAAAGTTTGCGATATCTTTACGAGAAATGGTAGCTACAGCTTTTTGACCTGTAATAGCTGTCATTTCATTGATTGCTACTTCGATAATCTTCTTATCAGCAACAGCCATACCTAATCCCTGATTGATTACAATCTTCTTAAGTACGGGTATCTGCATTGTAGAAGAATACTGGAACTGTGATTTCAATGCAGGTGCTATACGCTCTGCATATTCTTTCTTAAGACTAGCAGTATTACTCATTACTTAATCTCCTCTCCTGATTTTTTAGAATAACGCACTAAAGTTCCTTCCGAACTCTTTTTTCTCCCAATACGCGTTGCTTTACCAGTTTTTGGATCAACCGGGTTCAAGTTTGAAATGTGGATAGAAGCTTCTTGCTTCACAATACCACCTTGTGGATTCTTTGCATTCGGCTTTGTGCTTTTAGATACCATATTGATACCTTCAACAAATGCACGTCCTTCTTTAACAAGAACCTTCAATACACGACCAGTTTTGCCCTTATCTTCACCAGCATTTACGTAAACTGTGTCGCCTTTTTTAATATGTAATTTACTCATTACTTAAATCTTTTACAAATTAAAGTACCTCAGGCGCAAGTGACACAACTTTCATGTTTGTAGCACGAAGTTCTCTTGCTACAGGACCGAAAATACGACTACCTCTAATTTCACCTGCATTATTCAACAACACGCAAGCATTATCATCAAAACGTATATAAGAACCATCAGGACGACGGATTTCTTTCTTTGTACGTACAATCAAAGCCTTTGATACTGCACCTTTTTTAACATCACTAGAAGGGATAACGCTCTTCACTGAAACTACAATGACATCCCCCACTGAAGCATAACGACGACCTGTACCACCCAAAACGCGGATACACAACGCCTCTTTCGCTCCACTGTTATCACATACTGTAAGTCTGGATTCTACTTGTATCATAATTACTTAGCTCTTTCAATTATTTCTACTAATCTCCATCTTTTAGTCTTGCTCAAAGGACGAGTTTCCATGATGCTTACAGTATCACCGATATTGCATTCATTCTTTTCATCGTGAGCATGGTACTTCTTCGTTTTGCTAACGAACTTACCATATATAGGGTGTTTTTCCTTAAATTTGGCAGCAACTGTGATGGTCTTGTCCATCTTATTGCTCAACACAACCCCTGTTCTTTCTTTTCTTAAATTTCTTGCTTCCATCAAGCTGATCATTTATTGTTAAGTTCTCTTTCGCGCAATTCTGTTTTCATACGCGCAATAGTCCTGCGTAATTGTTTGATTTGAGCAGGATTTTCCAAAGGAGAAATAGAATGATTAATAACCATTTGGTTATAATTAGCTGTTTCCGCCTCTACTCTTTCTACTAAATCATTAGTAGTCATTTCTTTAATTTCTGCAATTTTCATAACACTTACGCATTTTGATTTTGAATATCATAATCACGTCTTACGACAAACTTCGTTGTAATAGGAAGCTTTTGAGCAGCTAAGCGCAATGCTTCTTTCGCGATTTCGTAAGATACTCCTTCAGCTTCAATAATGATTCTACCTGGAGTTACAGGAGCCACAAATCCCTCTGGAGCACCTTTACCTTTACCCATACGTACATCGGCAGGTTTTCTAGTGATCGGTTTATCCGGGAATATACGGATCCAGATCTGTCCTTGACGTTGCATATATCTTGTTACTGCAATACGAGCAGCTTCGATCTGACGGCCTGTAATCCACTTAGTCTCCAAAGCCTTTATGCCAAAAGAACCAAAGGCCAGCTGGTTGCCTCTCTGGGCATTACCTTTCTGACGGCCTTTTTGTTGTCTTCTGAATTTTGTCTTTTTCGGTTGTAACATAGTTTCCTAAAATTCAAATTCGTTTAGCGATTATTTTTCTTTCTTTTGAAGTTCTTTCCGCCGTTGTTTCCACTATTGTTTCCACGACCACTTTCTTTGCTTTGTGTAAAGTTCGGAGCCAATTCTTTCTTACCAAACACTTCACCTCTACAAATCCAAACTTTGATACCAAGAAGACCTACTTTAGTCAATGCTTCTGCATGACAGTAGTCGATATCAGCTCTGAAAGTGTGCAACGGAGTTCTTCCTTCTTTATACATTTCAGAACGAGCCATTTCAGCTCCATTCAAACGTCCTGAAATCTGAATTTTGATACCTTCAGCACCCATACGCATTGTGTTTGCGATAGCCATCTTGATGGCACGGCGATAGGCAATTTTACCTTCAACCTGGCGAGCGATGTTGTTAGCAACAATCACAGCATCCAGTTCCGGTCTCTTCACTTCAAAGATATTGATTTGAATATCTTTGTCGGTAACCTTCTTCAACTCCTCTTTTAACTTATCAACTTCTTGGCCACCTTTACCGATAATAATACCCGGGCGAGCAGTGCAAACAGTAATAGTAACGAGCTTCAGCGTACGTTCAATTACGATTCTTGATACACTTGCTTTTGCAAGTCTTGCATTAAGATATTTACGGATTTTGCTATCTTCCAGCAAAGAATCACCGTAATCATTTCCACCATACCAGTTAGAATCCCATCCTCTGATAATTCCTAAACGGTTGCTTATTGGATTAACTTTTTGTCCCATCTACCTTAATTTTGATCTTCGTTATTACTTTTAGCACCAACGAACAATGTTACGTGATTTGAACGTTTGCGAATTCTATAACCTCTACCCTGTGGTGCCGGTCTCATCCTTTTGAGTGTAGCTCCACCATCAACAAAAATCTGTGTTACGAACAACTCACCGCTTTCTGCTTTACGTTCGTTTTTCTGTTCCCAGTTAGCAATTGCAGAGCGAAGCAATTTTTCCACTCTTGCAGCAGCTTCTTTTGAAGAAAATTTCAAAACACCAAGTGCTCTGTTCACTTCCATACCACGGATCATGTCTGCAACCAGACGCATCTTACGTGGAGAAGTAGGAACATTTTGCAATTTTGCAAAATACATGGTCTTAAGGGCTTCTTTTCTTTTTTCAGCCGATATTTTTTTTCTTGCTCCCATTATTATTTATTACTTTATTATTTCAAATAAATCCTGTTATCTTTTCTTGTTACCAGCGTGTCCTCTGAATGTACGAGTTGGAGCAAATTCGCCCAACTTGTGTCCTACCATATTCTCGGTAACATAAACAGGAATAAATTTATTTCCATTGTGAACTGCAACTGTATGGCCTACAAAATCAGGCGAAATCATTGAAGCTCTGGCCCAAGTCTTTACTACGACTTTCTTACCTGATTCATTCATGGCAAGAATTCTCTTTTCAAGCTTAACGTTAATATATGGACCTTTTTTTAATGAACGACTCATAGTTTACTCAATTAATCAGATTACTTTTTTCTTCTCTCAATAATGTACTTAGACGATTGTTTCTTAGGAGCTCTAGTCTTAAGTCCCTTAGCATACAATCCCTTACGTGATCTTGGGTGACCTCCGGAAGCACGTCCTTCACCACCACCCATCGGGTGATCTACCGGGTTCATTACAACACCACGGTTACGAGGACGACGTCCTTGCCAACGAGAACGTCCAGCTTTACCTGAACTTTCCAATCCATGATCAGAGTTACCTACACTACCGATAGTAGCTTTACAAGTGCTAAGAATCTGTCTAACCTCACCTGAAGGCAACTTAATTACACAATACTTACCCTCACGAGAAGTCAACTGAGCAAAGTTACCAGCTGAACGAACCAGAGCAGCACCCTGTCCCGGACGTAATTCGATATTGTGAATCACAGTACCCACCGGAATGTTTTGAAGAGGAAGAGCATTACCAATCTCTGGCGCTGCTGTTTCACCTGACATCAGAGTCGCACCAACTTGCAATCCATTGGGAGCAATAATATATCTTTTTTCTCCATCAGCATAAAATAACAGAGCGATACGAGCCGAACGATTCGGATCGTATTCGATTGTTTTAACTACTGCTGGAACACCGTCCTTATTTCTCTTGAAATCAACAATTCTAATCACCTTTCTATGACCGCCACCAATGTAGCGCATAGTCATCTTACCTTCGCTGTTACGACCACCAGATGATTTCTTACCATATACAAGAGACTTTTCTGGTACTGATGCAGTAATTTCTTCGAAAGTACCAATAATTTTATGTCTTTGCCCCGGTGTTGTGGGCTTAAATTTACGTACTGCCATTTTTATTAAATATTGCTATAAAAATCAATAGTATCTCCTTCTTTCAATGTCACGATTGCTTTTTTGAAAGCATTCGTACGACCATTGATGATACCTGCTTTGGTATAACGGCTCTTATTCTTGCCAGCATACTTCACAGTATTCACATCAACTACAGTAACATTATAAAGAGCTTCAATTTCCTTCTTAATTTCCAGTTTGTTAGCTTCAGGACGTACAACAAAGCCGAAACGATTCAGCTTATCTGTGATTGCAGTCATTTTCTCTGTTACCAACGGTTTAATAATAATTCCCATTATTTAAGCCTCCTTTTTAAATTAAGATATTGTCAATAGCCTTCAGAGAGTTTTCTGTAAGCACAATAACCCCAGCATTCAATACTCTGTAAGTATTTAATCCTGAGATAGTCTGTACATTAGCACCCTCGATGTTACGAGCTGACAAATATACGTTTTTATTTGCTTCCGGTAAAATTACAAGTAGCTTTTTATCGGAAACTTTAAGATTTTTTGTCATTGCAACGAAATCTTTTGTCTTAGGAGCTTCAAATGTGAAATCCTCAACGACAACGATTGCATCGTTTTGAGCTTTATAAGACAAAGCTGACTTACGAGCCAGTGTCTTAACTTTTTTATTCAACTTAAAGAAGTAGTCTCTTGGTTTCGGACCGAAAACACGAGCACCACCTACAAGAACAGGTGAGTTCATATCACCACGGCGCGCTCCACCGCCACCTTTCTGACGACCGATCTTACGAGTTGAACCACTGATTTCACTTCTTTCTTTTGACTTATGAGTACCCTGACGCTGATTAGCCATAAATTGTTTTACGTCCAAATAAATAGCGTGGTCGTTGGGCTCAATTCCGAAGATAGATTCGTTTAACGTAACCTTTCTCCCAGTGTCTTCACCTTTAATGTTATATACGTTAACTTCCATTATTTCTCAATTAATACGATTGAACCTTTGCAACCCGGGATAGAACCTTTAACCAAAAGAAGGTTATGATCCGCGATTACTTTTAATACCTGCAAGTTTTGTACAGTGACTCTGTCACCACCAAGTTGTCCACCCATGCGCATTCCTTTGAATACTTTTGCAGGGTAAGAACAAGCACCGATAGAACCCGGTTTACGAGCGCGATTATGCTGACCGTGAGTAGCTTGACCCACACCACCAAAACCATGTCTTTTTACTACACCCTGAAAACCCTTACCCTTAGAAGTACCAACAACGTCAACAAAGCTAGCGTCGTTAAACATTTCTACAGTAATGGTATCACCCAAATTCAACTCTGTTTCAAATTCTTTGAACTCAGCCAAGTGTCTCTTCGGTGTTACTCCTGCTCTTTTAAAATGTCCCATCAACGGTTTAGTTGTATGTTTTTCCTTTTTGTCCTGGAAACCCAACTGAACAGCTGCATAGCCATCTTTTTCTACAGTTTTAACTTGAGTAACAACACAAGGACCTGCTTCGATAACAGTGCATGGTACATTTTTACCATCGGCACTGAAAACGGATGTCATTCCGATTTTTTTTCCTAATAATCCTGGCATTTCACTAATTTTTAATTATCAAACTTTAATTTCTACTTCCACACCACTTGGCAATTCCAACTTCATCAAAGCATCTACTGTCTTAGCTGTTGAGCTATAGATGTCGATTAATCTCTTATAAGAAGAGAGTTCAAATTGCTCACGAGACTTTTTATTTACGAAAGTCGAACGGTTCACAGTAAAGATACGTTTGTGCGTAGGCAGAGGTATTGGACCGCTAACGATAGCACCTGTAGCTTTTACAGTTCTTACAATTTTCTCAGCTGACTTGTCAACCAAGTTGTGGTCGTAAGATTTCAATTTAATTCTAATTTTCTGACTCATTATTTTTTTTAATTAATACATTTATAATAAGATAAAGCGGCAGGCTAAGAGTCATTCGCTAGCCTGCTACTTTAGATATTTTAGAGTAAATCAGCGCGTCCTTTTACTTCTTCCAATACAGCCTTAGCAATAGAAGAAGAAAGCTGAGCGTGATGAGAGTAGGTCATTGACGAGGTTGCACGACCAGAAGTAATAGTACGTAAAGCTGTTACGTAACCAAACATTTCCGCCAGTGGAACCATCGCTTTCACGATACGAGCGCCAGAGCGGCTAGATTCCATACCTTCAACCTGTCCACGACGTTTGTTCAAGTCACCGATAACATCACCCATGTTTTCTTCCGGAGTTACAACTTCCAGTTTCATGATAGGTTCCATCAAAACAGGACCTGCCTTAGCACATGCATTTTTATAAGCCTGCATTGCACAGATTTCAAATGACAACTGGTCAGAGTCAACCGGGTGGAATGAACCATCAACCAAAGTCACTTTCAATGAATCCAATGGGTAGCCTGCCAAAACACCACTCTTCATAGCATTTGTAAAGCCTTTCTGAACTGCTGGGATAAATTCCTTAGGAATATTACCACCCTTCACTTCATCAACAAACTGCAAACCACCTAAAGTGAAATCCGCATCAGCCGGACCAATGTTCACAATGATATCAGCAAACTTACCACGTCCACCAGACTGCTTCTTGTACACTTCACGCAAGTTAACTGTCTTCGTGATAGCTTCCTTATAGTTAACCTGAGGCTTACCTTGATTACATTCTACCTTGAATTCACGTTTCAAACGGTCAATGATAATATCCAAGTGAAGCTCACCCATACCAGAAATAACTGTCTGACCTGTCTGTTCGTCTGTTTTCACAGTAAATGTCGGGTCTTCTTCAGCCAATTTAGCCAAACCGTTAGACAGTTTATCCATATCTTTCTGAGTCTTAGGTTCTACAGCGATACCAATAACCGGTTCCGGAAAGTCCATAGACTCAAGTACTATCGGAGCTGTTTCATCACACAAAGTATCCCCAGTACGAATATCTTTAAAGCCTACACCTGCACCAATATCACCAGCACCGATTACTTCAACCGGGTTCTGTTTGTTGGAGTGCATCTGGAACAGACGAGAAACGCGTTCTTTCTTACCAGAACGAGAGTTGTAGATATAAGAACCTGCTTCAATTTTACCAGAATAAACACGGAAGAAAGTCAAACGACCTACATATGGGTCAGTTGCGATCTTAAACGCCAAAGCAGATGTTTTTTCATCATCACTTGGTTTACGATCCTCTTCAGCTCCCGTATTAGGATTTGTACCTATTACGTTCTCTGTATCAAGTGGAGAAGGCAAGAAAGCACAAACATAATCAAGCAATGTCTGAACACCTTTGTTCTTAAAAGAAGATCCGCAAAGCATAGGAACTACAGCCATCTGAACTGTTGCATTACGAAGAGCTCTCAATACTTCTTCTTCAGTAATAGTAGAAGGATCATCGAAATATTTCTCCATCAAAGCATCATCAAATTCTGCTACTTTTTCAAGCATCTTATCTCTCCACTCGTTAGCTTCATCGATAAGTTCTGCAGGGATTTCCTCAATACTGTAGTCAGCCCCCATTGTTTCATCATGCCAATAGATAGCTTTCATTTTGATAAGGTCAACAAGACCTTTGAAAGATTCTTCAGCACCGATAGGAACAACAATCGGACACGGATTAGCTCCAAGAACATCCTTCATCTGACGAACTACTTCAAAGAAGTCAGCACCAGAACGGTCCATCTTATTAACATAAGCAATACGAGGAACGTTATATTTATCAGCCTGACGCCATACAGTTTCTGATTGAGGCTCAACACCACCAACAGCACAGTAAGCAGCTACAGCCCCATCAAGGATACGCAATGAACGTTCTACCTCTGCGGTAAAGTCAACGTGTCCCGGAGTGTCAATCAAGTTAATTTTATAAGTATCACCAGCATATTTCCACCTTGTTGTTGTAGCAGCGGATGTAATAGTGATACCACGTTCTTGCTCCTGTTCCATCCAGTCCATAGTAGCAGCACCATCATGAACTTCACCAATTTTGTGAGTCAATCCAGTGTAGAACAGGATACGTTCAGAAGTAGTTGTTTTTCCGGCATCAATGTGAGCCATGATACCGATATTACGAGTTAAATGTAAATCATGTTTAGCCATCTTCTAATTCCTTTACTTTAAGTTTATATTAGGTTTCTTACAGTATTAGAATCTAAAATGAGCAAATGCACGGTTAGCTTCTGCCATTCTGTGCATATCTTCTTTACGTTTGTATGCACCGCCTTGTTCATTGAAGGCATCCATAATTTCAGCAGCCAACTTGTCAGCCATTGATTTACCACCTCTTTTGCGAGCAAACAGAATCAAATTCTTCATAGAGATTGATTCTTTACGATCCGGACGGATTTCAGTAGGAACTTGGAAAGTAGCACCACCTACACGGCGAGACTTTACTTCCACTTGCGGAGTTACATTATCCAAAGCCTTTTTCCAGATTTCGAGAGCTGATTTTTCTTCGTTAGGAAGTTTTGCTTTCACTGTTTCCAAAGCGGCATAAAAGATTTCATAAGATGTATTTTTCTTTCCATCATACATCAAGTGGTTCACGAACTTGGAAACCTTTTGGTCATTAAACACAGGATCCGGAAGAATCAGGCGTTTTTTTGGTTTTGCTTTTCTCATTTGTTTGAAAAATAATGTTTTTGTTCTTGGTTGTCTACTTCTTGACTTCTTCAACTCTCCCTCCGGAGAATTTACTCAACCTTTAGCATTTCCAACAAACTAAAACGTAAGTTATTACTTTAATTTTAATTAGGTCTTAATCCTTATTTTTTCTTACCCTTAGCAGGAGCAGCTGCTTGTCCTGGTTTCGGACGCTTAGCACCATACTTAGAACGTCTTTGAGTACGACCAGCAACACCTGCTGTATCAAGCGTACCACGTACAATGTGATAACGCACACCCGGAAGGTCTTTTACACGACCACCACGTACCAAAACGATTGAGTGTTCCTGCAAGTTGTGTCCTTCTCCCGGAATGTATGAGTTCACCTCTTTTTGGTTAGTCAAACGTACACGAGCTACTTTACGCATTGCAGAGTTCGGCTTCTTCGGAGTAGTAGTGTATACTCTCACGCAAACGCCACGTCTTTGAGGACATGAATCCAAGGCTGGAGATTTACTTTTCTCCACCAGCACTTCGCGTCCTTTTCTTACTAATTGCTGAATTGTAGGCATTTTAATTGTTTTTTGATTTATATTATTGTTATATTAATTTCGTAACTATACATTTTGGGCTGCAAAAATACGAATAATATTTGAATATTCAATGCGCTACAACTTTTTTTTCTTTTTTAATGTTTTTATATCATCCTCACGCTTCGCCTTTTACACCCGTCAAAGGAGAAATAGGGGGTTCATCCGAAGTACGAATCGGACCGAATACGCGCTCATACTTTGCTATATTATCTTCTAATGCCCGCAGCAGACGTTTTGCGTGCTCCGGAGCCACAATAATACGAGATTGCACACCAGCCTTCGGTATGCCCGGCATTACGCGCACGAAGTCAAGGATGAATTCAGAACTCGAATGAGTAATAATAGCAAGATTTGCATAAGTTCCCTGTGCAACCTCTTCTCTCAATTCAATCTGTAATTGTCCGTTGTTATTTTGTTCTTCCATATTTAATATGATTAAAAAGTTATCCTGCAAAATAACACATTTTTCCTGAAACTAATGGTAATACACGCGAGTAAAAAAGAAATAAAAAAAGGAGCAATTGCCCAATTAGGCAACTGCTCCTTTTCATATAGTCAATTGAATTGTATTTATTCTACTTCATTGTAGTCAAGTACTGTTTTCTTGTTAGCCAAGATACGGTCATACTCTTCTTTTGATCCAACGATGAGCTTTTCGAACTCGCGCTGTCCGGTACCGGCAGGAATCAAGTGACCACAGATCACATTTTCCTTCATACCTTCAAGCTTATCGATCTTACCGTTGATAGCAGCTTCATTCAATACTTTCGTCGTTTCCTGGAAGGAAGCAGCCGACATAAAGCTTGATGTTTGCAAAGCAGCACGCGTGATACCTTGAAGAATCTGAGTAGAGGTAGCAGCAACAGCGTCACGAACCTCAACCGGTTTCAAGTCACGACGTTTCAACATACTATTCTCATCACGCAACTTGCGGGCAGTTACAATCTGTCCAGCTTGCATATTTTGAGAATCACCAGCATCCACTACGACTTTCTTACCCCAGATACGATCATTTTCTTCCATGAATTCCAGTTTGTCTACGACTTGCTGTTCGAGGAAGCGAGTATCTCCCGGTTCATCAATTTGTACTTTACGCATCATCTGACGAACGATAATCTCAAAGTGCTTATCATTGATCTTCACACCCTGCAAGCGGTATACATCCTGAACTTCATTCACGATATATTCCTGTACAGCTGTAGGACCCTTGATTGCCAAGATATCTGCCGGAGTAGTAGCACCGTCAGACAACGGAGTACCAGCACGTACATAGTCATTTTCCTGTACCAGAATCTGCTTAGACAGTGCAACCAGATACTTCTTAACCTCACCCGTCTTGGAAGTTACGATGATTTCACGGTTACCACGTTTGATCTTACCCATTGTCACCTCACCGTCGATTTCAGAAACGACAGCCGGATTTGACGGGTTACGAGCTTCAAACAATTCAGTAACACGAGGAAGACCACCCGTGATATCACCCGCCTTACCTACGGCACGCGGAATCTTCACGATTACTTCACCGGCTTTTACCTTCTGACCGTTCTCAATGATAACGTGACCACCTACCGGTAAGTTATAAGTACGGATCAAATCACCGTCCTCTGTTAAGATATGAGCGGTAGGAACTTTGGTTTTATCCTTGGATTCAATAATAATAATTTCACGAAGACCTGTTGCTTCATCCGATTCAACCTTATAAGTAACGTTTTCAATCACGCCCTCAAATTCGATCTTACCAGTTGCTTCTGTGATAATAACAGCATTGAACGGGTCCCACTTAGCAATCAGTTTGCCTTTTTCTACCAAGTCGCCGTCGCTTACATACAGTGTTGAACCATAAGGTACGTTATGAGTAGAAAGAACGATACCGGTATTCACATCCACAAAACGTACTTCGGCCAAACGACCTACTACCACTTTTGCAGATTCACCCATCTCGTCAACGATATCTACTGTACGCAACTCTTCAAATTCAAGACGTGCATTATTTTTAGCAACGATACTGGCGTTAGCTGCAATATTTGCAGCAGTACCACCGGCGTGGAATGTACGCAATGTCAACTGTGTACCCGGCTCACCAATAGACTGAGCAGCGATTACACCGACAGCTTCACCCTTCTGAACCATGCGGCTCGTTGCCAGGTTACGTCCGTAACATTTAGCACAAACACCCTTCTTAGCTTCACAAGTCAATACCGAACGGATTTCAACACTCTCGATCGGAGACTCCTGAATCTTCTTGGCTACTTCTTCTGTGATTTCTTCACCACCGGCAACAAGCAATTCACCTGTGGTAGGATGAATAATATCATGTACGGAAACACGGCCTAAGATACGTTCGTACAGAGTAGCAATAACCTCATCGTTATTCTTAAGGTCCGTACAAACCAATCCGCGGAGTGTACCGCAGTCTTCTTCTGTAATAATCACATCGTGTGATACGTCCACCAGACGACGAGTCAAATAACCAGCATCGGCAGTCTTCAAAGCGGTATCCGCCAAACCTTTACGAGCACCGTGGGTAGAGATAAAGTACTCCAACACCGAAAGTCCTTCTTTAAAGTTCGACAAAATCGGGTTCTCGATGATCTGACCACCTTCAGCACCTGCTTTCTGCGGTTTTGCCATCAAACCACGCATACCTGACAACTGACGAATCTGCTCTTTAGAACCACGGGCACCAGAGTCAAGCATCATATATACAGAGTTGAAACCCTGATCGTCCGAAGAAATAGTCTTCATCAGGATATTAGACAACTCGGAGTTCACATGTGTCCAAATATCAATTACCTGATTGTAACGTTCGTTATTGGTAATGAAACCCATGTTATAGTTGTTTACGACTTGTTCAACTTCGTCGTAACCTTTCTGTACCAAAGTTTCTTTTTCCTTCGGAATGATAATATCACCCAAGTTGAATGACAAACCACCCTTGAACGCCATCTGATAACCTAAATTCTTGATTCCATCCAGAAAGTCGGCAGCCTTAGCCACACCACATACCTTAATTACATCACTAATAATATCACGAAGAGATTTCTTAGAGATAATTGTATTGATATAACCAGCTTCAGGTGGAACGATTTCATTCACAATCACACGTCCTACTGAAGTTTCGCGCATTACGTCTACAATGTTACCATTTTCATCAACGTCTTTCACGATAACCTTCACCGGAGCATGAATATCTACCTTACCTTCATTGTAAGCGATCAACGCTTCTTCCGGTCCGTAGAATGTCAAACCTTCACCTTTTGCACCGGCACGCAACTTAGTAATATAGTACAAACCAAGAACCATATCCTGTGCAGGCACAGTAATAGGCGCACCGTTTGCCGGATTCAAGATATTATGTGATTGAAGCATCAACATTTGTGCTTCAAGAATTGCTTCATTACTCAAAGGCAAGTGAACAGCCATCTGGTCACCGTCAAAGTCGGCGTTGAATGCCGTACATGCCAACGGGTGCAACTGGATAGCTTTACCTTCGATCATTTTAGGCTGGAAAGCCTGAATACCCAAACGGTGCAAGGTCGGAGCACGGTTCAACAGTACCGGGTGTCCCTTCATTACATGTTCCAAGATATCCCAAATCACCGGCTCTTTGCGGTCTACGATTTTCTTTGCAGACTTAACAGTCTTAACGATACCACGTTCGATGAGCTTGCGAATAATAAACGGCTTGTATAATTCGGCAGCCATCAATTTAGGAATACCGCATTCACCCATCTTCAATTCCGGACCAACGACGATTACGGAACGAGCAGAGTAGTCAACACGTTTACCCAGCAAGTTCTGACGGAAGCGTCCCTGTTTACCTTTCAAACTGTCAGACAATGACTTCAACGGACGGTTGGCGTCTGTCTTCACAGCACTTGACTTACGTGAGTTATCAAACAAAGAATCGACAGATTCCTGAAGCATACGTTTTTCATTACGCAAGATTACTTCCGGAGCCTTGATTTCAATCAGTCGTTTCAAACGGTTGTTACGGATAATCACACGACGATAAAGGTCGTTCAAGTCAGATGTAGCAAAACGGCCACCATCCAGCGGAACCAACGGACGAAGTTCGGGCGGAATAACCGGTACGATACGTACGATCATCCATTCCGGTTTGTTACGTCCACGTGATGCGCGGAACGATTCTACTACCTGAAGACGTTTCAAAGCTTCATTCTTACGTTGCTGAGACGCATCGTTTCCGGCGCGGTGACGCAATTCGTAAGACAAAGCATCCAGATCCAAACGAGCCAGCAAATCATAAATAGCTTCGGCTCCCATTTTTGCAACAAATTTATTCGGATCATTATCTTCAAGATACTGATTGTCTTTCGGAAGCGTATCCAGAATATCCAGATATTCTTCTTCAGAAAGCAAATCATATTCGGCTACGCCATCTTCAGCTTTCACACCCGGCTGAATAACAACATAACGTTCGTAGTATATAATCGAATCCAGTTTCTTTGTCGGCAATCCGAGCAAATAACCGATTTTATTAGGAAGCGAACGGAAATACCAGATGTGAGCCACCGGCACAACCAGCTGGATATGTCCCATACGTTCACGGCGCACTTTCTTTTCAGTAACTTCCACACCACAACGGTCGCAGACGATACCTTTATAACGGATACGCTTGTATTTACCGCAATGACATTCATAATCCTTGATAGGACCAAAAATGCGCTCGCAGAACAAACCGTCACGTTCGGGTTTGTACGTACGGTAATTAATGGTTTCAGGCTTCAAAACTTCACCACTCGAATTCTCAAGGATTTCTTCCGGAGAAGCCAGACCAATTGAGATCTTCGAGAAATTACTTTTCGTCTTATTTTCTTTTCTAAAAGCCATACTCTATATAATTGAGATTTGATAATTGAATCATTGGAAATTGAAAAAAGTGCGGATGCCAACAGACCTTCATCGGTACATTGACATCTCACATTCTTTCATTATTTTATTCTAGGTTGATACTCAAACCTAAACCTCTCAACTCGTGCAACAATACGTTCAAGGATTCCGGAATACCAGGTTGTGGCATCGGTTCACCTTTCACAATTGCTTCATAAGCCTTCGAACGTCCTACCACGTCATCAGATTTGATAGTCAGGATTTCCTGCAAGATATGGGCAGCACCGAAACCTTCGAGTGCCCAAACCTCCATTTCTCCGAAACGCTGACCACCGAATTGAGCTTTACCACCAAGAGGTTGCTGAGTAATCAATGAGTACGGACCGATAGAACGAGCATGCATCTTGTCTTCAACCATGTGGCCCAACTTCAACATGTAAGTTACGCCCACAGTAGCTGCCTGGTCAAATTGCTCACCTGTACCACCATCACAAAGATAAGTCTTACAGTAGCGAGGCAATCCTGCCTTGTCTGTCCACTGATCCAGATCTTCCATGGTAGCACCGTCGAAAATAGGAGTCGCGAATTTCACGCCCAACGTTTTTCCGGCACGTCCGAGTACAGCTTCAAAAATCTGACCAATGTTCATACGAGAAGGCACACCCAACGGATTCAACACGATGTCAACCGGAGTACCATCAGCCAAGAACGGCATATCTTCCTGACGAACAACACGGGATACAATACCTTTGTTACCGTGGCGACCAGCCATCTTATCACCCACACCAATCTTACGTTTCTTAGCAATATATACTTTTGCCATCTGGATAATACCAGCAGGAAGTTCATCACCAATTGTAATAGCAAACTTCTTACGTTTCAATTCAGCATCCAGCTCTTTATATTTCTTAATGAAATTCATCACCAGATCACGAATCATACCGTTAATATGATCGTCACTTGTCCAGTTGCTCAATTGAATAGAAGTAAAGTCAAGTGAATCAAAATCAGAAGCACTGAACTTAGAACCTTTCGCAATAACTTCCGCACCCAAATAGTCTTTCACACCTTGAGAAACCTTACCTTCAGTCAAAGTCATCAGTTTCTTAACCAGGATACGTTTCAAGTCAGCTACCTTAGATTCAAATTCATCATCAATCTTAGGCAACAATGCTTTATCGGCCAGTTTAGAGCTACGATTCTTAATCACACGTGAGAAAAGTTTCTTATCAATCACCACACCTTTCAAAGAAGGAGAAGCTTTCAAAGAAGCATCTTTCACGTCACCTGCCTTATCACCGAAGATAGCCCGAAGCAGTTTTTCTTCCGGAGAAGGATCAGATTCACCCTTCGGCGTAATCTTACCAATCATGATATCACCCGGCTCGATACGAGCACCGATTCTTACGATACCGTTTTCATCCAAGTCTTTGGTAGCTTCTTCACTTACATTCGGGATATCAGAAGTCAACTCTTCCATACCACGTTTTGTTTCACGAACTTCCAGAGAATATTCCTCTACGTGAACTGAAGTCAACAAGTCTTCGCGTACCACACGTTCGTTCAATACGATAGCATCCTCATAGTTGTAACCCTTCCAAGGCATATAAGCTACCAACAGGTTCTTACCCAATGCCAATTCACCCTTTTCAGTAGAATAACCTTCAGTCAAGATATCACCTTTCTTCACACGCTGGCCCTTGTCACAAATCGGACGCAAGTCAATCGTCATGTTCTGGTTAGTCTTACGGAACTTAGGTATTCTATATTCCTTCAAAGCAGGTTCGAAACTTACAAATTCTTCGTCTTCCGTACGGTCATACAAAATACGGATAGTAGTAGCATCCACATAGTCAACCACACCATCGCCTTCTGCGGTAATCTGGGTACGAGAGTCTCTTACCAACTGACGTTCGATACCTGTACCTACGATCGGAGCTTCACTTCTCAACAAAGGAACCGCCTGGCGCATCATGTTCGATCCCATCAATGCACGGTTAGCATCGTCATGTTCCAAGAATGGAATCAAAGAAGCTGCAATAGATGCGATCTGCTGTGGAGCAACGTCCATCAAGTCAACTTCAGATGGTTCAACAACCGGGAAATCTGCATCTTGACGAGACTTAACTCTGTTAAGTACGAATGTACCATCGTCATTCAACGGAGCATTTCCCTGCGCAATAACCTTTTCTTCCTCTTCTTCAGCAGTCAGATAAATCAGACCGTTATCAGAAAGATCCACTTTCCCATTTTCCACCTTGCGGTAGGGAGTTTCAATGAATCCTAGCTCATTAATCTTAGCAAATACACACAATGAAGAAATCAAACCGATGTTCGGACCTTCAGGAGTCTCAATCGGACAAAGACGACCATAGTGTGTATAGTGAACGTCACGAACCTCAAATCCGGCACGTTCACGGGAAAGACCACCAGGACCAAGGGCAGACATACGACGTTTGTGCGTAATTTCAGCCAGCGGGTTTGTCTGGTCCATGAACTGCGACAACGCGTTCGTTCCGAAGAATGAGTTGATTACTGAAGAAATAGTCTTCGCATTAATCAAATCAATCGGAGTAAACACTTCATTGTCACGAACGTTCATACGTTCACGAATCGTACGAGACATACGTGCCAGCCCCACAGCAAACTGATTAGAAAGCTGTTCACCAACAGTACGTACACGACGGTTACTCAAGTGGTCAATATCATCCACATCCGCTTTTGAGTTAATCAACTCAATCAGATATTTGATGATTTCAATAATATCTTCCTTCGTGAGGACACGCACGTCCATATCAGTCGTCAGATTCAACTTTTTGTTGATTCTGTAACGACCTACATCACCAAGGTCATATCGTTTTTCTGAGAAGAACAAGTTGTTGATAACCTCCCTTGCACTTGCGTCATCAGCCGGATCGGCATTACGCAACTGACGGTAGATATACAACACAGCTTCTTTTTCCGAGTTACTCGGGTCCTTCTGCAACGTATTATATATGATAGAGAAATCGGACTGATTCGGTTCATCCTTATGCAAAAGGATGTTCTGAACTCCCGACTCCAAAATTTCATCAATATGCTCCTCTTCCAGTACGGTTTCACGGTCGATAATAACTTCGTTACGTTCAATAGAAACCACTTCACCGGTATCTTCATCAACGAAATCTTCAATCCATGTTTTCAAGACACGTGCAGCCAGTTTACGGCCTAACACCTTCTTCAGATTTGTCTTGTTTACCTTCACATCTTCTGCAAGATCGAAAATCTCAAGAATATCTTTGTCATTCTCGAAGCCAATTGCACGCAACAATGTAGTCACCGGCAATTTCTTCTTACGGTCGATGTATGCGTACATCACATTATTGATGTCAGTAGCAAACTCAATCCACGAACCCTTAAACGGAATAATACGAGCCGAATAAAGTTTCGTACCATTGGCATGTACACTCTGACCGAAGAACACACCCGGAGAACGGTGAAGCTGTGACACAACTACGCGTTCGGCACCGTTAATGACGAAAGTAGCCTTATCAGTCATATAAGGAATCGGGCCGAGGAATACGTCCTGAATCACTGTATCAAAATCCTCATGATCGGGGTCCGTACAGTAAAGCTTAAGTTTCGCTTTTAAGGGAACACTATAAGTAAGCCCACGCTCTATACAATCATCAATGGTATAACGCGGCGGATCAATATAATAGTCCAGAAACTCAAGAACAAAATTGTTTCTTGTATCGGCAATAGGGAAGTTTTCAGCAAATACTTTATACAATCCCTCATTCTTACGCTTTTCAGGTGGGGTATCTAATTGTAGAAAGTCTTGGAATGACTTCAATTGTACTTCCAGGAAATCCGGGTATTCTAGCGGATTCTTAGTCGAAGCAAAATTAACTCTTTGATTTACAGTATTTGAAGACATCTGTCAATGAATTTGGAGAACTTAATTTGAAATATATACACAAAAAGGTTAAGAATCCTCTTGTGAAGGATTCCTAACCGAATTACCTGATTACCAGGCCAATGTTATTTAAGTTCAACTTCAGCTCCAGCTTCTTCCAATGTTTTCTTCAATGATTCTGCTTCGTCTTTAGCCAAACCTTCTTTTACTGTGCTAGGAGCACCGTCTACCAAGTCTTTAGCTTCTTTCAAACCAAGACCACAAGCTTCCTTAACGGCCTTAACTACTTGAAGTTTAGCTGCACCAGCGCTCTTCAATACTACGTCGAAAGAAGTTTTTTCTTCTGCGGCAGCAGCACCAGCTGCAGGACCAGCAGCAACAGCTACAGCTGCAGCAGCAGGTTCAATACCGTATTCTTCTTTAAGGATAGTTGCAAGTTCATTAACTTCTTTTACTGTCAAGTTAACTAATTGTTCTGCAAAAGCTTTCAAATCTGCCATTTTTTGTATGATTTTAATTGTTTAAATACTTTGTTGATTTTTGAAAATTATTCGGGACGTTCACCAAGAGTCTTGAGAACTCCGTGAAGGGTGTTACCACCTGATTGAAGAGCAGAAATAACATTCTTGGCCGGAGATTGCAACAGGGCAACGATATCGGCGATAACTTCATTCTTACTCTTGATTGAAACGAGAGCATCCAATTGATCAGCACCAATGTAGAAGCTTTCTTCTGCATATGCAGCTTTCAGTCCGGGAATACCGTCTTTCGCTTTGTCTTTGATTAACTTAGCAGGAACGTTTGCAGTATTGCTAAACATAACAGCAGTAGTACCTTTCAAAGAACCGTAAAGAGGTGAGAAGTCTTCCTCCAAGCTTTCAAGTGCTTTGTGAAGCAGCGTGTTTTTAACCAACATCAATTTGATGTCTGATTTAAAACAATCTCTTCTCAATGCACTGGTAGCAGCAGCGTTCATAGCTGTAACGTCTACCAAGTAGAAGTGACCATATTCCTTTACTGTAGCAGCAATTTGCTCTATAATCGTACTTTTATCTTCCTTTCTCATTATTTCTCTGTTTTATTAGATTTCATCCACTGATTTCGGGTCGATTTTAATACCCGCACTCATTGTACTAGAAAGATAAATACTCTTAATATATGTACCCTTTGCTGCGGTCGGTTTCAGTTTGTTCAGAGTAGAGATGAACTCTTTCGCATTGTCGCGAATCTGATCAGGACTGAATGATACCTTACCGATAGAAGTGTGAACGATACCGCTCTTATCAACTTTAAAGTCAATCTTACCTTGTTTTACTTCTTTTACAGCCTTAGCAACATCCATAGTTACAGTACCACTCTTAGGGTTCGGCATCAATCCACGAGGACCGAGTACACGACCGAGCGCACCAATTTTACCCATGATAGATGGCATAGTGATGATTACATCAATATCAGTCCATCCACCTTTGATCTTTTCAATATATTCGTCAAGACCAACGTAGTCAGCACCAGCTTCTTTTGCAGCAGCTTCAGCATCCGGTGTACAAAGTACCAATACACGTACTTCTTTACCAGTACCATGAGGAAGTGAAACAACACCTCTCACCATCTGGTTAGCTTTACGTGGATCAACACCTAAACGTACATCAATATCCAGTGAAGCATCAAACTTAGTAAAAGTGATTTCTTTTACCAAAGATGCAGCTTCTTTCAGTGAGTATGCTTTCCCTGCTTCAATCTTTTCTGCAGCTAACTTTTGATTTTTTGTCAGTTTACCCATTACAATTGAAGTTTATTAATTATTAACCGGGAACTCCCCTTTTACAGCGATACCCATACTTCTAGCTGTACCTGCAACCATTCTCATGGCAGCTTCCACAGTAAAACAGTTTAAGTCAACCATTTTGTCCTGAGCAATCGTACGAACCTGTTCCCAAGTAAGCTCGGCAACTTTCTTACGGTTAGGCTCAGCAGAACCACTCTTTACCTTAGCTACTTCAAGTAATTGAATAGCAACGGGAGGAGTCTTGATTACAAAATCGAAAGACTTATCTGCGTAGTAAGTAATGATAACAGGTAAAATCTTACCTGCTTTGTCTTGGGTTCTGGCATTGAATTGCTTGCAAAATTCCATGATATTGATACCCTTAGAACCCAAAGCAGGTCCAACGGGAGGTGATGGATTTGCAGCGCCTCCTTTAATCTGTAACTTGATTAGTCCAGCAACTTCTTTAGCCATTTTTTTATTGATTTATATATAAACATTAAACGAAGAACAACAACAGCGTAACAATTCCGTGTTATTCCTTTTCCACTTGCATAAAGCCCAATTCAAGCGGTGTTTTGCGCCCGAATATCTTCACCATGACCTTTAGTTTCTTTTTTTCACTATTCACTTCTTCAATGATGCCACTGAATCCGCTGAAAGGTCCAAAAGTAACTTTTACAGTTTCTCCCACTACGTACGGAATATTGAGTTCTTCACCCGTTTCCTGCAGTTCGTCCACTGTACCAAGTATACGATTCACTTCTGATTGTCTGAGAGGCACCGGTTTTTCGGAGCCGCCTAAAAAGCCTATCACATTCGGAGTATTGCGCAGGTGATGAGCGACCTCACCAACCAAAGCAGCCTCCACTAAAACGTAGCCAGGAAGATAACTTCTTTCCTTCACAATTTTTTTACCATTGCGAACCTGGTAAACTTTTTCAGTAGGAATCAATACCTGAGATACATATTCACCAAGGTCGCTGTTCTTAAGATCAGCTTCAAGATATTCCTTTACCTTAGCTTCTTTACCGCTAATAGCACGTAGAACGTACCATTTCTTTTCAATCTCAGCCATTTTCAATTCCTAATTTTTTAATGTGGATAAACGATTTTTTCCATGAAGTTCTGGAAACAGACATCCATACCCCATACTACCAATGCAATAAGCAGGGAAGCATATAAAACAACTACTGCACTGTTAGCAAGTTCAGAATACGTAGGCCACGATACTTTATGTACAAGTTCGTCGTAAGATTCTTTAATATAAGCTATTACCTTTTTCATTTCAATAATATTAGCACGGGAGGAGAGGCTCGAACTCCCGACACCCGGTTTTGGAGACCGGTGCTCTACCAACTGAGCTACTCCCGTGTGTACATAATCAGTTCCCGATGGAAAACCGGGAACTGATTAATTATTGTGTATTAGTCGATAATTTCAGTAATCTGACCAGCACCTACCGTACGTCCACCTTCGCGGATAGCGAAACGAAGACCCGGGTTCAATGCTACTGGGTAGATCAACTCAACTGTAATAGTTACGTTATCACCCGGCATTACCATTTCTGTTCCTTCCGGCAAAGTGATTTCACCTGTACAGTCCATAGTACGCAAGTAGAACTGAGGACGGTATTTGTTGTGGAACGGAGTGTGACGACCACCTTCTTCTTTCTTCAAGATATAAACCTCAGCTTTGAATTTAGAGTGCGGTTTAATCTGACCTGGTTTACAAAGAACCATACCACGTTTGATTTCGTTCTTGTCAATACCACGAAGCAAAAGACCTACGTTGTCACCAGCTTCACCTTGATCCAACAGTTTACGGAACATTTCAACACCAGTTACAACTGATTTCTTATCTTCACCTAAACCAAGGATTTCGATTTCATCACCAACGTGGATAACACCAGTTTCGATACGACCTGTTGCTACAGTACCACGACCTGTGATAGAGAACACGTCTTCAACCGGCATCAAGAATGGTTTATCAACATCGCGCGGAGGCAGTGGAATCCAGTTATCAACTGCATCCATCAGTTCCATAACTTTGTCTTCCCATTTTTCAACACCGTTCAATGCGCCAAGAGCAGAACCACGGATGATAGGAGTATTGTCACCATCGAAATCATAGAATGAAAGAAGTTCTCTCATTTCCATTTCAACGAGTTCCAACATTTCTTCGTCGTCTACCATATCGCACTTGTTCAAGAATACAACCAGACGAGGTACGTTTACCTGACGAGCCAACAGGATGTGTTCGCGAGTTTGAGGCATCGGACCATCAGTTGCAGCACAAACGATGATAGCACCGTCCATCTGAGCAGCACCAGTTACCATGTTCTTTACGTAGTCGGCGTGACCCGGACAGTCTACGTGTGCATAGTGACGGTTAGCTGTTTGATATTCAACGTGAGAAGTATTGATAGTAATACCTCTTTCTTTTTCTTCAGGAGCGTTGTCGATAGAATCGAAAGAACGCAATTCTGAAAGACCTTTCTTTGCCAACACAGTAGTGATAGCAGCTGTCAACGTTGTCTTACCGTGGTCTACGTGACCGATTGTACCAATGTTTACGTGCGGTTTGGTACGTTCAAATTTCTCTTTAGCCATAGCTTTACTTGTTATTTATTTGATTAATAATCAGCATTTACATCCTTTATGAGCTGTTACCGGGATTTGAACCCGGGACCTCTTCCTTACCAAGGAAGTGCTCTACCACTGAGCTATAACAGCAAGAAAAGAGAGCGGAAGACGGGGCTCAAACCCGCGACCCTCAGCTTGGAAGGCTAATGCTCTATCAACTGAGCTACTTCCGCATTCTTGCCAAAGTTGTCACTCTGATTGTGGGCAAAGATGGATTCGAACCACCGAAGGCGTAAGCCAGCAGATTTACAGTCTGCCCCATTTGGCCACTCTGGTATTTGCCCTTTTCAAAATCAAGAAATAAAAGAACTATTTTCAAACAATATGATAAAGACAGATGTTCTATCTTTGTTCTTCGGTTTCTTTTTGAGCCTCTTGTCGGATTCGAACCAACGACCCCGAGATTACAAATCACGTGCTCTGGCCAACTGAGCTAAAGAGGCAAACTTACTAAAAAAAGCAACCGTCACGTTCTAACGCGAGCGAAACGGCTGCAAATTTAGTTATTTATTTCTTTCCCGCAAAATATTTGGGATTTTTTTATTTGCTACGTTGCTTTTCCTTGTATTTAACCAGCTGTTTTCCGAGTGCTTCCACATCTAAATCAATTGCTTCTTCAAATGTATCGCATACTTTGCTTGCATAAAACTCTCCATTGGGGATCAATATTTTAATGCCCGCTTCCTTGTTTTCAGCAACTTCTGGTTTAACTACCTTTAATGACACCTCTACTTTCTTTATATCTTCGTAATATTTTTCCAACTTGGACACTTTCTTCTGAATAAATGCCTGCAATTGCTCTGACGCATCAAAGTGAATTGATTGAATTCTAACATCCATACTTACCTCCTTTTTTTAAGCTCTTGGATGAGCTTGTTTATACACTTTTTTAAGTTCTTCAAATGTGGCATGTGTGTAGATCTCGGTAGTTGTTATACTCTCGTGACCCAAAAGTTCTTTTACCGCTCCCAGTTCTGCTTCATTGTTCAGCATTGTGGTAGCAAAAGTATGCCTCAACACGTGAGGGCTCTTTTTCTTCAACGTCGCCACCTTTGACAGGTTCCGTTTCACTAAATTATAGACTAGATTCTTATAAAGCCGTTCACCGTTCTCTCTAATAAAGAAAGCTTCCGACCTTTCCGGAATCGTTTCGTTTCTTACATTAATATATTCAAGCATCAACTCCTGCAGTTCGTCACCGAACGGAATCAGCCGTTGCTTGTTTCTTTTCCCGGTCACTTTCAGAAGAGAAGCCGAAAAATCCACATCCTTATTATCCAGACCTATCAATTCCGAAAGCCTCATGCCGGTAGCATAAAACATTTCAATAATCAACCGATCCCGACAGCCTTTAAACCCTTCGCCAAAGTCCGTTTCATCCAATAACCGATTCATTTCGTTCTCTTTTAAGAACACAGGCAACGGTTTTTTGTTTTTAGGTCCTTTTATTTTACGCAAAGGATCTATAGTCGTTTCTCCCTGCCTCAAGAGATACTTGTAAAACGTTCGGAGCGAACTTAGCTTACGATTTACAGAAGTTGAGGTATACCCTTTATCCATCAATGAAACAATCCATTCACGAATCAGTTCCGCCTCGACTTCTAACGGATTAAATTTTCCATACTCTTCCTGAGCAAACTCCTGCAGTTGCTTTATATCTTCACCGTACGCAAGAACGGTTTTTTCAGAATAGTTCCGCTCATACTGGAGATAATCAAGAAAAGATTCTATCAACATAATATCGCTACATCTAAAATCGTGCAACGAATGTATGAAAAGAATTCAATAATTCAAAGGAAATTACGAATTATTAATCTTCTACTTGCTGAAGTTGTTGTACGTAAACTGCGCGTTCTTTCTTAAGTCTTTTAGTTACAGACGGTTTATCAAACTGTTGTCTGCTTCTCAACTCTTTTACAATGCCAGTCTTTTCAAATTTTCTTTTGAACTTCTTCAGCGCTTTTTCAATGTTTTCGCCTTCTTTTACAGGTACTACAATCATTTTGTTACTATTAATATGTTATGATTAAAAAATTCTGCAGTCAAATTGCGCCGCAAAATTACACATACTTTCTTTATTCACAAAACTTTCGGCAAATATTTCTCAAAAACTATTCATAAACAAGTTATTAAATGCAGAAAGTTAGTACCTTTGAAACACTTACATGTCTATAATAATATAATAAAGTATGAAACAGAGCATAAAAGAGCGAGTGCATGCACTGCGCATGACCTTTCATCCCAATTCTATCAAAGCGTTCATTATTCCCAGCACCGACCCTCACCTTAGTGAATATGTGGCTCCCCACTGGATGTCACGCGAGTGGATTTCTGGTTTTACTGGTTCTGCCGGAACAGCGGTTATCCTGATGGATAAAGCAGGATTATGGACCGACTCACGTTATTTTCTGCAAGCTACGAAGGAATTGGAGGGCAGCGGCATTACCTTATATAAAGAGATGTTGCCGGAGACTCCCAGTATTACAGAATTTCTCTGCCAACACTTAAAACCTGGAGAATCTGCAAGTATCGACGGGAAAATGTTCTCTGTGCAACAGGTCGAACAGATGAAAGAAGAACTGGCGGCACATCAGTTACAGGTCGACATATTTGGAGATCCATTGAGTAGCATTTGGAAAGACCGGCCCGCCATGCCTGATTCTCCTGCCTTTATTTATGATATCAAATATGCAGGGAAAAGCTGCGAAGAGAAAATATCCGCCATCCGTACGGAGTTGAAAAAGAAAGGTGTCTATGCTTTATTCATATCCGCGCTCGACGAGATCGCATGGACTCTCAATTTGCGAGGAAACGATGTACATTGCAATCCGGTCATAGTAAGTTACCTGTTAATCACACAGGATGAAGTGACTTATTTTATTTCACCGGAGAAAGTGACGGCAGAGGTAGAGACTTATCTAAAGGAACGGCAGATTGGAATACAGAAGTATGATGAGGTAGAGACATTCCTGAATTCTTTTCCAGGAAAAAACATTTTGATTGACCCACGGAAAACGAATTATTCTATCTATTCATCTATTAATCCGCAATGTTCTATTCTTCGTGGCGAGTCGCCCGTCGCATTATTAAAAGCGATTCGCAATGAGCAGGAGATCGCCGGCATCCACGCTGCCATGCGACGGGATGGAGTAGCACTCGTCAAATTCCTCAAATGGCTGGAAGAATCCGTATCTACCGGAAAAGAGACAGAATTAAGTATAGATAAAAAATTGCATGAGTTTAGGGCTGCACAGCCTCTCTACATGGGGGAAAGTTTCGACACGATTGCAGGGTATAAAGAACATGGGGCAATCGTACATTATTCGGCTACCCCGGAAAGTGACGTGACTCTTCAGCCCAGAGGGTTCTTACTCTTAGATTCAGGAGCCCAATATCTGGACGGAACCACTGACATCACCCGAACCATTGCCTTAGGCGAACTTACAGAGGAAGAAAAAACGGATTATACCCTTATATTAAAAGGACACATCGCGTTGGCTATGGCCAAATTCCCTACCGGAACCCGTGGAGCCCAGCTCGATGTACTAGCTCGTATCCCTATCTGGAACTACAGAATGAATTTTCTTCATGGCACAGGACATGGCGTCGGACATTTCCTGAGTGTACACGAAGGTCCGCAAAGCATTCGTATGAATGAGAATCCTGTCATTTTGCAGCCCGGCATGGTTACTTCCAATGAGCCTGGTGTTTATAAAGCAGGCAGTCACGGGATACGTACGGAGAACCTGACGTTGGTTTGCAAAGATGGAGAGGGAATGTTTGGAGAATATCTTAAGTTTGAAACTATCACTTTATGCCCAATCTGCAAAAAAGGGATCATCAAGGAGATGCTGACAAATGAAGAAATTGAATGGTTAAACAATTACCATCAGACTGTCTACGAGAAGTTGTCACCGGATCTTAACGAAGAAGAAAAAGTTTGGTTACAAGAGGCAACTGCTTCCCTTTAAAAAGAACTTGTCTGACACCCGGGTGTCAAGCATACTGAGACCCGGGTCTCAGCCATCACGACACCCGGGTGTCGTACAACATAGAACTGCATTAAATAAAAAACTTTATTAGAAACAAATATTATATGGCTTTAATTAAATCAGTACGAGGTTTTACTCCCGAAATCGGGGAAAACTGCTTCCTCGCAGATAATGCAACTATTATAGGAGATGTAAAAATAGGAAATGATTGTAGCATTTGGTTTAATACGGTATTAAGAGGTGACGTCAACTCCATACGAATCGGCAATGGTGTCAACATTCAGGATGGAAGTGTCTTGCATACATTATATCAAAAATCGACTATTGAAATTGGCGATCATGTATCCGTAGGGCATAATGTTACCATTCATGGGGCGACCATCAAAGATTATGCATTGGTAGGGATGGGGTCAACCATCCTGGATCACGTCGTAGTTGGCGAAGGAGCAATCGTTGCCGCCGGTTCGCTGGTATTAAGCAATACCATCATTGAGCCGGGAAGCATTTGGGGAGGGGTACCCGCGAAATTCATTAAAAAGGTAGATCCTGAACAAGCCAAAGAACTGAATCAGAAGATTGCTCACAATTATTTGATGTATTCGCAATGGTATAAGGAAGATAAATAGTATGACCCTAACAAGTTAATAAAAACAGCGGGACGTTCTAATGAAAGAACATCCCGCTGTTTTTATAAGATTTTTTATAAAGCCGTTTTTTTTACAAAAAGCGAATTCATTGGATTCATCTCTTTTCGACACTATTTCCTCTAATCAAAAATTAATCATGTGCATAATCTTTTCTGTAGCTCCGGCATTACTAGTCACATAATAACCTGCATTTGTTCCGGTTTCACGCAAGAACAATTCATCCGCCAGGAAACGATCCAGCAAAGTTTTCAGTTCATCATAATCTTTAATGGAATAAGCGCCCTTTGCTTCGAGCAATTGAACGGCTTCCATAAATTTCTGATACTTCGGTCCGAAAATCACCGGAATACCATATACAGCCGCTTCCAATGTGTTATGAATACCTACTCCGAAACCACCACCGATATAAGCTATTTCGCCATAACGGTAAATAGAGGACAGCAGTCCGAAGCAGTCTATTATGAGACAATCCGCTTTCAATACATTCCTTTCGTCAGCACGGGTATAGCGCACATACGGACGTTTCAATTTACTGATGATTTCAACCAGGTGATTCTCGTCGATCACATGCGGAGCAATAATCAGTTTCATTTCCGGATGGTTATTGAAATATTCGAGGAATAAATCTTCGTCAGGTCCCCATGAGCTTCCGGCAACAAAAGTAAAGGAATTGGTTCCTTTAAATTTCTCTACCAACGGAAGTTCTTTAGCCTCTTCACGGATTTGCAACACGCGGTCAAAACGGGTATCTCCCACTACTGTCACACGGCTGATACCGATTTTCGACAAGTAACGTTTGGATGCCTCATTCTGAACAAACAGATGATCGAAATCTTTCAATACATTGCGATAAGTTCCACCGTACCATTTAAAGAATATTTGTTCGCGACGGAAGATAGACGATACACTATATACCGGAATACGGCGTTTGTGAAGCTCATCCAGATAATTCTTCCAAAACTCATATTTGATAAAGAACGCCATGCAAGGATTTGCAATATCCAGAAACTTTTTCACATTCCGCGGTTTATCAAACGGCAGATAGCAGACAATATCCGCCCCCCGGTAATGCTTACGCACCTCGTAACCGGAAGGAGAGAAAAATGTCAGCAATATCTTATAGTTAGGATACTTCGCACGAATCATTTCTATCAGAGGGCGCCCTTGTTCAAACTCTCCCAGTGAAGCAGCATGAAACCAAATATACTGTTCCCCTTTCTCCACTTGCTGCCGCAGGAGTTCATACACTACCCAATGCCCTTTCATCATCTTTCGGGGCTTACGGCTAAACGGAGCAGCCAAATGGACGATAAAGTCATAAATGACTATTGCCAGGTCGTAAAGCATAGTACTGTGTCGATTACTTCAAAACCTCTACCGCACGTTTCATGCGAGCTATCGTCTCCTCTTTGCCCAATACCCAGGAAATATCGAACATGTGCGGGCCTTTTCCTTCACCCACTAATGTCAGACGGAAAGCATTCATGATATTACCAGTATGATAACCTTTCTCCGCAATCCAGTCCATAACGACTTTTTCCTGTCCTTCAATACTAAAGTCTTCAATGCCGGCAATCACTTCTGCCAATTCGGTCATACATTTTGCAGAATCTTCTTTCCAACGTTTCTTCACCGTCTTTTCATCATATTCGGTAGGAGCAACGAAGAAGAAGCTACATACGTCCCACAGTTCTTTAATGAAACTTACCCGATCTTTCATCATGCCAACCACAGTCACCACCTTTTCGAAAGGAGCTTCTACACCATGTTCTTTCAGGAAAGGCAAGAACAGTTCCGCAATTTCTTCGTTAGGTTTCTGCTGTATATATTGATGGTTGAACCATATTCCCTTTTTATAGTCGAACTTGGCACCCGACTTGCTGCAACGGTGAAGATCAAACAATTTAATCAATTCGTCCATTGACATCACTTCCTGGTCATTGCCCGGATTCCATCCCAACAAAGCCAAGAAATTAATCACTGCTTCCGGCAGATACCCCGATTCACGATAACCTGAAGAGATTTCTCCCGATTTCGGATCGTGCCATTCCAATGGGAATACAGGGAATCCGAGACGGTCACCGTCACGTTTACTTAATTTTCCATTGCCTTCCGGTTTCAGCAATAAAGGCAGGTGGGCAAATTCCGGCATTGTATCTTCCCAGCCGAAAGCACGGTACAACAACACATGCAAAGGAGCGGAAGGGAGCCATTCTTCACCACGAATCACGTGGGAAACTTCCATCAAATGGTCGTCCACGATATTTGCCAGATGGTAAGTCGGCAGTTCATCAGCCGATTTATAAAGCACTTTATCATCCAGAATGGATGAGTTGATAATAACTTCGCCACGAATCAGGTCATTCACATGTACGTCTTCATTCGGTTCGATTTTGAAACGAACGACGTATTGTTTGCCTTCAGCAATCAGTGCATCCACTTCTTCCTTCGGCATGGTTAATGAGTTGCGCATCATTCCGCGAGTAGATGCGTCATATTGGAAGTTAGCAATTTCAGCACGCTTAGCGTCCAGTTCCTCCGGAGTATCAAAAGCGATGTATGCTTTTCCATTTTCCAGCAAAACCTGCACATATTTCTTGTAGATTTCGCGGCGCTCCGACTGGCGGTACGGACCACATTCACCACCGAAGCTCACTCCTTCATCAAAGTGGATACCCAACCACTTAAAAGATTCGAGTATATACTCTTCCGCTCCCGGAACGAACCGGTTAGAATCAGTATCTTCAATACGAAATATCAAGTCTCCGCCGTGTTGACGCGCAAATAGATAATTATACAAAGCTGTACGCACACCACCGATGTGCAGTGCTCCCGTAGGACTTGGAGCAAAACGAACTCTTACTTTTCTTTCTGCCATAATTTGGGTTAGTATAGGTAAATCGTGGCAAAATTAAACCTTTTTTTCCACACTATTGTTTTTTTTTGTACTTTTCGCAAAAATTTCAGTGGATATGGAACATTTGAAGAAGAAAAAAAGTTTTTCATGGAGAGATTTACTATATAAATCACTGCTATTTGTGAGCACTGTGACGTTGATTGTCTATTTCCTGCCACGTGACGGAAAATTCAATTACCAGTTTGACATCAATAAGCCCTGGAAATATGGGCAGCTGATCGCTACTTTCGACTTTCCTATTTATAAAGAGGATGCGGTAGTAAAAAGAGAGCAGGACAGTCTGATGGCTTTCTTCCAACCTTATTACCAACTGGATAAAAACATCGAGAAAGACGCAATCGCCAAGTTGAAAGAGAATTATCATACCAATCTGAAAGGTATTCTTCCTTCCATTGATTATTTACGGTATATCGAGCGTACCTTAAAAGAAATCTATCAGGCAGGTATCGTATCGACAGAGAATATACAGCAGCTTCAAAAAGACAGCACTTCATCCGTCATGGTGATTGACGATAAACTTGCCAACCCGCAGGCTACCGAAAACATTTACACGGTAAAGAAAGCGTATGAACACCTGCTAACAGCAGACTCGACCCATTTCAACCGGGAAGTATTAAGGCAATGCGCGCTGAACGAATACATTACTCCCAACCTCACTTTTGACGAGGAGCGCACCCAGGCCGCCAAAGAGGAGATATTAAATAATTATTCCTGGGCAAACGGATTGGTAGTCAGCGGGCAGAAGATTATCGACCGTGGAGAGATCGTTAGTCCGCATACCTATAATATCCTCGAATCATTGCGCAAAGAATCCATCAAACGCAACGAGTCTATGGGACAAAACCGTTTGATTCTCGGAGGTCAGGTTCTGTTTGTAGGTATGCTGATGCTTTGTTTCATGCTTTATCTCGATTTATTCCGGAAAGACTATTATCAACGGAAAGGCAGTCTGTCGTTACTATTCACCCTGATTGTGTTCTACAGCGTCATAACGGCTTTCATGGTGACACATAATATATTTAATGTGTACATCATCCCCTACGCGATGCTGCCGATTATCATCCGTGTCTTTCTTGATTCGAGAACCGCTTTTCTGACGCATGTCATCACTATATTGATATGCTCCATCTCCTTGCGCTTCCCTCATGAGTTTATTCTGACGCAGTTGGCAGCGGGATTAGTGGCGATATTCAGCCTAAGGGAACTATCGCAGAGATCCCAGCTTTTCCGAACGGCCTTATTAGTGATACTGACTTATGCAGCCATTTATTTTGCTTTCGAACTGATGACGGAGAATGGTCTTTCCACCGACTTTTCGAAGTTGAATATACGTATGTACACTTACTTTATCATTAACGGAATCCTGTTATTATTCACTTATCCTTTATTATTCTTATTGGAAAAGACTTTCGGATTTACTTCCAATGTTACTTTGGTGGAACTTTCGAATATCAATAACGATCTTTTGCGGCAGATGTCTGAAACGGTTCCCGGAACCTTCCAACATTCCATGCAGGTGGCTAATCTGGCAGCGGAAGCCGCTATCCGCATTGGAGCAAAAAGCCAGTTAGTACGTACGGGGGCTTTGTATCACGATATCGGGAAGATGGAAAATCCGGCTTTCTTTACGGAGAATCAGTCGGGAGGGGTTAATCCGCATAAGAATTTGAATTACGAACAAAGTGCACAGGTCGTTATCAGCCATGTGACGGATGGATTGAAACTGGCGGATAAACACAATCTGCCTAAAGCGGTCAAAGATTTTATCAGCACTCATCACGGACGGGGAAAAACAAAATATTTCTATATTTCCTGGAAGAACGAGCATCCGGACGAAGAGCCGAATGAAGAATTGTTCACTTACCCCGGACCGAATCCGTTTACCAAAGAGCAGGCTATCCTGATGATGGCGGATGCTGTGGAAGCTGCCTCGCGCAGTCTTCCGGAATATACGGAAGAAACAATCAGCAACCTGGTCGACAAGATTATCGACTCACAGGTTACTGAAGGTTATTTCAAGGAATGTCCTATCACTTTCAAGGATATAGCAACTGTGAAAGCTGTATTCAAGGAAAAACTAAAGATTGCTTATCATACCCGGATCAGCTATCCGGAGTTAAAGAAGTAAGCAGGCCGGCACAAGCGTCTTCCAACACATCGAGTACATATTCAAATCCTTCGGCCCCTCCATAATAGGGGTCGGGGACATGATCTGCAGGAATACGGGTGCAGTACTCCGTCATGCGATGAATCTTCTTCCATTCTTCGGGAGAAGGTGCTTTGTCTTTCAGGTCGTCTATGTTCCGGTCGTCCATACCGATTATCAAATCAAAATGATAGAAATCTTCTGTACGGACGGGGCGCGAACGATGCACCAATTGGTAACCGCGACGAGCCGCGTGAGCACGCATCCGGCTGTCCGGCAGTTCGCCCTGATGATAAGACAAGATTCCGGCGGAATCTATCACAAATTCTTTTTCCAATCCCGCTTCTTTTATCAAATGAAGCATCACGCCTTCAGCCGTAGAGCTACGGCAGATATTTCCAAGACAGACAAACAATATCTTTTTCATAATTTCACTTTTAACAGATTCAAGAATAAGTCAAATGATAATTTTGCGGAGTGCCCTGAAAGGGCTTAATTATATAGCGTAGGGCAACGCCCTACGTAAAAACGACAATCTGAATTTGCGCCCTGAAAGGGCATATTTGTATACAGTTCCGCCCTTTAGGGTATGTCTAAAACGATAACATGCCGAATGGAAACCTTGTTGGGGCGCTACGCCCCTAAATTCCCATTTAACGAACAATCATTTACAATGAGTTCAATATTTGATTTGCCCGGTTCACGGTTACTGCTGCCGGGGTTTCCGGCATACTACCCAAGTTGAACGGAGCAAGCATTTTCTCTATTTTCTTTAATCCGGCTTTATTTCCCTTTTTCTCAAATTCCTGACGGAGGATATTTATCTTCTCGTGCGCCTGAATTCCTTCAATCAAGCGTTCGAAACGGATACAGCTACGCGCTCCCGGATATACAAGATACGTATCTCCACCTGCCCAACTGCGGAAACGGGAATCGAGCAGCGGTTCCAATGGCCAGCTGTTGTATGCCCAACGCAAATAACCGTCCAGGTGTTTCTTAGAAGAATAATAACTTATCCAGACAGCTTCTGCAGGATCGGAGAAAGTAAATGTATTGGGGTGAGCTTCCGTACAGCAGGTGTAATAGTTGGTACGCTTGTTTTCTGCCACACGGCGGAGGCGTACTTCTTCGGGGAAGTTCTGTCCGATTACAATGCAGTAATCATACAAATCGGGCTCAATCTCCGCATGGTAATTTCCTGCCAACGAAACTTTGAAATCCGGATCGGCCTTACGAATCACCTTCAAGGTCTTCTGCATCACTTCCATCGGACGTTCATCCATTGCTATAGCGCAGATATCGAACCATCCTTTTTCTTTCAGGTGCTTGGAGAAAGACGAAAGCATTGCTACCCACATTTCTTCGTAAGCCTCCTCGCCCGGTGCTGTTTTCACAAATTTCAGCGAATTGGTTGCCTGGTCGTAATACTGGAATGACAACTCCCAGGGAACCATTGAATAACAGTTGATCTGTTTGTCAATGCCCACACTCATCATAAATTCTACCCAACGGTCGAAAATGGTATAGTCGAAAGACCATGTGCCGTCCGCCCGTTTCATCCAGGTAACCATTGTATCAAAATAATCTTCCGTCTGACCGTTCCAGGGTTTGTGCATCAAAGTAGCCGTGATAATCTTTTGTCCGGCGTCTGTCAGCATTTTCATCAAAGGACGCATGGCGTCTAAATGCTCCTGGCTCCATAGAGGAACCTGATAGTAACGTGCCACTGCATAGGGACTTTGCCACAAATCCAAGTGGTAAGCCCACTCCGAAGGCGCCGGAAGTTCGCGGGAAGAAACCGTAATTTCCAGATTCAGGCGTTGCAACAGACGAGAGCCGTCGTTGATTAGCAACTCTCCTTTATACGTTCCGGGAACAGCCGATTGAGGAATCCAACACTGCACCCAGACAGGCTGAACAGTACGGGCAGGCAAAGCCATCGCTTTCAGACTCGTATCAATCGGGTCGGCCACCAATAATGAATCATAATCCACCGCTTTCCGATGTCCGCAGGCACCTCGACCGTCTTTGTTCAATTCGTCCGTCATCACATAACGAACAAAACCGCCGGTGAATGCATCTTGGGGAAGAACGTTTCCTTTCTTGTCTTTGAAATCACCAAAGCTGAAATTCAGGTCTTTCAGTTCTACACCTGTCCATACAACCGCTTGCGCGTTCACACGTTCACCACGCCAGCCTTTCAAAGCAATCGTTTGCTGGTTCTTCAACCGGGGAAGCCCGTGTTTTGCGTACCGGACGTCTGTTGTACCCCAAGACACTTGTGTTGTTGTCACTGCCGCCCATTCTTTATCAGACGGCGTAGCAGGGTCGGGCAATTCCTGATAAGTCAGTAAAGGGAACTTCGGTTGTCCTGTCGGAACACCACATTGAGTGACTCCTTGCTGGGCAAAAACTGCGCCTACGCTAAAGAGACAAGTCAGGGAAAAAATAGTAAGTCGTTTCATGGTTAGTTAATTAAATGATTAAAGGTTTTTATTAGGGGGAAAAATATTCAATCACATGGGGTCTACATCATAATAGACAATCAAAGATTTATAGCGTTCATCTTCCAACATCTCCCGTTGGATGCGCAACAGCAACTCCCGGGCACGTCCCATCGGAGCGTTCTGCTCAATCTTGACGACAATCTTTTTGATAAACAACGTTTGGATACGGGCAACAGGAGGTTTATCCGGCCCCAACACCCGATTGCCAAATACCGCCCGCAGCTTATCCGCCATCACTACCGCCATCTGATCCAGCAATGCTTCATTATGATTTTTCAGATAAACATATACCAACCGGTAATAAGGAGGATAATGGAACATCTGCCGTTCCGCCAACTGTCCGCCTACCATGTCTTCATAATCATTGGCAATGACCTGATGAATGATAGGATGCTCGATGCTCTTGGTTTGCAGCACCACCCTACCCCGCTTGTTCTTACGTCCGGCACGTCCCGCTACTTGCGCCATCAACTGGAAAGCCCGTTCATAGGAACGGAAATCCGGATAATTCAGCATCGTATCGGCATTCAGTATACCTACAATACTGACATGATCGAAATCCAATCCTTTCGAAACCATCTGCGTACCAATCAATATATCCGTCTTTCCCTGTTCGAAATCCGCAATAATCTTTTCATAAGCAGAGCGGGTGCGTGTGGTATCCAAGTCCATTCGTGCCACTGCCGCTTCGGGAAAAAGAATTTTAATGTCATCTTCAATCTTTTCCGTACCAAAGCCACGGTTCACCAGTTCCGTACCTTCGCAGGCAGGACAGGATTTCGGCAGTTGGTAGGTATAACCGCAATAATGACAGGTTAGCTGATTGATTCCTTTATGATAGGTAAGGCTCACGTCGCAATTCTTACACTTGGGCACCCAACCGCAGGTACGACACTCCACCATCGGAGCAAACCCACGACGGTTCTGAAAGAGAATCACTTGCTCTTCCTGTTCCAAAGCCTCTTTCATGTATTGTATCAAGAGCGGTGAGAATTGTCCCACCATCCTCTTTTTGCGATGCAATTCCTTTATATCCACCGGAATAATCTCCGGCAATTGAATTTCTTTATATCGTTCTTTCAGTTGTACAAAACCATATTTCCCCTCCCCTGCATTCTGCCACGACTCGATAGAGGGGGTAGCCGTTCCCAACAAAGTTTTAGCTCCGTACATGGCAGCCAGTACAATCGCTGCGCTACGGGCATGATAGCGGGGAGCAGGATCTTGTTGCTTATACGTATTTTCGTGCTCTTCGTCCACAATCACCAATCCCAGATTTCGGAAAGGAAGAAACACGGAAGAGCGAACACCCAGGATAATATCGTACCCATTCTCTCCCAGTTGTTTCCGCCAGATTTCAACCCGTTCGGCATCGGGGAATTTAGAATGGTAGATCCCCAGGCGAGCACCGAAGACACGTTGCAGACGCTCTGTAATTTGAGTAGTCAAGGCAATCTCCGGCAACAAATATAAGACTTGTTTTCCCTGACGAATCGTTTCTTCGATCAGATGAATATATACTTCCGTCTTCCCACTGGACGTTACTCCATGAAGCAGACAAACGTTTTTCTCCTGAAAAGACTGAACGATTTCATCATGTGCCCGTTGCTGAAACTCATTCAAGGCGTTCAGCTCGACCACTTCTTTCTCCTGTTTATTCAACCGTCCGATTTCGTGATAGTAGATTTCGAAAATCTTCTTATCCACCAGTCCGTTCAGTACCGAAGGGGCCACATTAGCCCGTTGCAACAATTCTTTCTTGGAGACTTCTTTCGGAGTTCCGGTTCCTAAAATACCTGAATACTCTACATACTTCATGAGCAACGCCAGTTGCTTCGGAGCACGAGACAGAATATCAAACAGAATATGGAGTTGCTTTTCATCTGCCGTACCCGCAAGCCGCACTCGTGCCTCTGTCTTAGGCTTATAAGTACGTTTCAATTCTTCCTTTACAAAAATAGCTTCTTTATCGAGCAGGGACTTGATGGCAGTAAGAATGTTTTTTATGCCGCTATCTTTCTCCAGTTTAGTGACGGACTGCTGCGCATCTACGGCAAGTAAATCCAAAATGCGTTGTTCCCGTTCCGGCAATGGCGCATCCGCCTCAAAATCGGGATTATATTCAACAATCGTTTCACTCTCCAGCTTCAGACCGGAAGGAAGTGCCGCTTTATACACATCTCCCTGTGTACAGAGATAGTAATCGGCTATCCATTCCCAAAATTTGAACTGAACGGGTAGTAAAATGGGAGAAGCATCCAGCAATGCAGATATATCTTTCACTTCGTACTCCGTTGGAGCACAATAATGAACGTTAAGGACGATAGCCGTATAAAACTTCTTTCGCCCGAAAGGAACTACCACACGGCAGCCTATCTTCACATCTTCCGCACATTCGTCCGGCAAAGAGTAAGTGAAACTCTTCGGAAGCGGAAGCGGTAATATGACATCTACATATTTTTTCATTGCAGGTACAAAAATACAATAAAAAAATGGGGAATGAAAAAGAAGGAAGAGAGAACACTCAAAAGAAAAACGCTTCTTAAGGCAGGATTGGGCAGAAACAGTTTCGAGACTGCAACAGGGCAGCCCCCGAACAAAAAAAGAGTTCCCGTTCACCGGAAACTCTTTTTTATATACGATGTAAAATGACAGACTATTTAAAAAATATAGGCAACAGATACCTGCCAAGTCTTAGTCTTATAAGAAGCGTCTGTTCCTTCAATATCCGCAGTGTCGCCCAATGGGATATTGTAGTTAGCACCTACCTGCAGATGGTTCAGCAACTTCAAACCGGCACCCACATTAATACCTACTTGCGCTTTCTTCTTATCAATTCCCGATTTCTTTTCAAAATCGAAATAAAAATCAGGACCTGCAGCAAGATAAATACCGGCCATACTTCCCAAACCGATTGTATATTTCAGGTTTACAGGAATATCAATACCGTTTTGCTTGATAGTCAAATCCTCGTTTCCTTCAGAAACCTTTATACCTCTTTGAGCAAAAAGCAAGGCAGCATCTACTCCCAACCCTACGATTGGAATATTAAACTCGGCCATCGGACCAATAAAGAAACCGGTAAAATTATCCTTCTTAAAGTTATCGCCTACATTAGAGAAACTCGCCTTCGACAAGTTCAAACCTCCTTTTACACCAAAGTGTATTTGCGCCTGGGCAGGCATCGCCATACCGATACATACGGCAATCATTAAAGCACCAAAAATCTTTTTCATAAATTTACGTGTTTATAATTCGGGACAAAGATATATAATTAGAATAAATAAACACAATTTATCGGTTTTTTGTTCGCTCAAAGTCGCTGTTGTTCACTTAATCCGACGCCCATACCTTTATATTTGCTCTTTTGAAGATTGAACTTACAATAGAGCATCAGTTTCATCTAACACTCACAGACTAATAAGAAGTTCTTATTAGTTCAATTTTCATCCTATTTATCATCTATAAATATTGGAAAAATGATAGTTAATCAAATTTACTTCCTAATTATCATACATAACCTTTTCAGCCAACACGTACGGCAAGTGGTCTGCTCCAATGCAAGTTCTTTTTCTAAATGCCGCACCCGGTCACATTGCTTCAACCATTTGCTCTGCAGTGCATCATACAAAAATTTAGCTCCTTTATATATGGTGATTTCCTTATCTTGTTTGCCTAAAAGTGATGCGTATATTGAACAAACTTGAGATTTATCCATGCAATATCGTTCCAACTTTTCGATATACATCAATGTAATCCCCTTTTTATTCCGGTTGATAAAATCCTGAATACTTTCATCGTCGATGATGTCGATGTCAGCTCTTTGGTAGTCCACGGTAATTTCTCTTATCTCTATCAAGACCCAAATATATTCTGTCTCGAATCCGTACTTTGCAGCCGCTTCTTCTATACTAATCCATTGTGCCATAGCGTTTGTTCTTTTATGTGTGATACAATAAGGGATGAATAATGTTTTATTCATGTATATTAGCACAACGAGCATCCACTCTTTTTGCAGTCCGCCGGATGGAGATTGGCTAGGTTAAATTGTGGGGTAATTGATAACCGGCCGAATACAAGAAAGACGCAGATGCTGCTGTACCATTATCCACTTTCAAGGCTAGCTAAACCGACCAGAGAACAATGATAACAGCAGACACCCACGTCAATCGTTTATATATAACACATCTTTTACGAATATGTTGATATACATCCGTTCACGTGGAGTATCTACCGTATCATCTCCCTCTGTTTGAATTAGCTATTTCTGAAAGTGAGAGATAATACGCTTTTACTCCATATAGGAAATAAAAACCGCTTCCTGCCTGTTTCATCACGCTGATGGGCTGAAAGCGTATGACAAAGATATATGTTTTTTTTGAAAGGTAGCAGAAATATGGAAATAAATATAGGAAGTTCTGTATTAAAATGAATTTGATAAAATATAATCCTGTTTCTTATTTCTGATTACTGAAATCCGTCACTAATAAAAATAAATAAGCAATTTTACTCTCATACTCTCATCAATCGTTTGAAAAGCCTTTATTCATCGGAGTTACAGGTATGAGAGTAAGTATGATAGTAAGATGAGAGTAACTTTTACTCTCACCATGCCTCACACCAAGACAGGACCATTATCTTCTGACATACAGTACATTATCTACTATTACCAAAAGTATTAACAGCTATAGCATCAAGTATTAACTCCCTAAAAATCATATATTAATAGTTCGAAAATCAGGTATTAATGCATGGGAAACAGTATAATAACACCTATATTAGTAGTGACAATAAAAGCATTATAGATAAACTTATAACCAAGCTACCATCATCTTTCTACCATTTAAGCAGTGAATGTTCGTTAAAACACGAATATAGGATTTGCTTTTTATAGCATTGTTCGTATATTTGCGAACATTAAATAAAAGAGAAACTAATGTATGGAACAGCAGGAACAGATTGCTCGTTTTGCTAAAGCGTTGGGGCATCCCACCAGAATAGCAATACTTAATTTTCTTGCAAGGCAAGAAAGCTGTTATTTTGGGGACATCCACGATGAGTTGCCAATCGCTAAAGCAACCGTTTCCCAGCATCTAAAAGAATTAAAAGACGCTGGACTGATACAGGGTGAAATAGAAACGCCCAAAGTGAAATATTGCATAAACCGTGAAAACTGGGAAATAGCCAGACAGTTGTTCGCCCAATTCTTTTGCGATTGCGCTTCTAAAAAAGGTGCTTGCTGTGAATAGCAGCCCCTTTTTTAGACTTATTGTTCGTTGTTTTGCGAATTACGTTTAATATATAAAATAGAAAATATGGAAATTAAAGTTTTGGGTACAGGCTGCGCAAATTGTAAAGCTCTGTACGTAACAGTAGAACAGGCTGTAAGAGATCTAAATTTAGATGCTACGTTAGTTAAAGAGGAAGATATTTTAAAGATTATGGAGTATAATATCCTTAGTTTGCCGGCATTAGTGATTGACGAAAAGATCGTTTCCGCCGGAAGAAAATTATCCTTAGCCGAAGTAAAAGAACTATTGAAACAATAACTTAGAAACACTGTACCTATGAAACATTTATTTTTGATTGCTATCAGCTTACTCCTGTTTTCTTGTAGCGGGAAGCCAAAAACAGAAAATAAACAAGAGGTTTCCGCACAAGGAGATCGTGTAGAAGTAATCTACTTTCATGGAAAACAACGGTGTGTTACCTGCCGTGCGATTGAGCAACTGACGAATGAAGTGTTGGAAGCCACTTTCAGAAATCAAATCGATAAAGGGGCAGTTGTGTATAAGGTTATAGATATTTCAGATCCGCAAAATGAAGCGATTACGGATAAATATGAGGTGACATGGTCGTCTTTGTATATAAACGGCTGGAAGGGAGGAAAAGAAACTGTTAATAACATGACTGAATTTTCTTTTGCCAACGCAAAGGGGGCACCGGATATATTCAAAGAAGGTATAAAGAACAAAATAAATGAACTGCTAAAATAACTATTATATGGATTTTCTTCAAAATCTTCTGGATAATAGCAATATCCCGGTAATAACCGCTTTCCTGCTCGGTTTGCTTACAGCCATAAGTCCTTGCCCTTTAGCTACCAATATAACTGCGATAGGCTTTATCAGTAAGGATATAGGCAACCGGAACAAGATTTTTTTAGGAGGATTGCTTTATACCTTGGGGCGTGTTGTGGCTTATACGGTTTTAGGGATCATCCTGATTTCTATATTGAAAGAGGGATCAAGCATGTTTTCCTTGCAAAAAGGTATAAGTAAATATGGTGAGATACTAATCGCTCCGGTCTTGATATTTGTAGGGGTATTCATGCTTTTCGGAGATCATTTGAATTTACCTAAGTTCGGATTTTCGGGAACAGGAAAGGCGGAAAAACTGAAAGGCAATTTAGGCAGCCTTTTGCTTGGAGTGCTTTTCGCTCTGGCATTTTGCCCTACCAGCGGACTGTTTTACTTCGGGATGCTTATACCGATGTCGGCAGCAGAACCGGGAGGCTACCTTTTGCCTATTGTCTATGCGGTAGCCACCGGCCTGCCCGTTATTCTGGTAGCTTGGATTTTGGCGTATAGCGTTGCCGGGATAGGCAAATTCTACAACCGCATACAGGTATTTCAGAAATGGTTTAACAGAGTGGTAGCTGTTTTGTTTATCGCAGTCGGCATTTATTACGCATATATCAATTACTTATAAATTAAATAAAAACAGAATATGAAAAGAATCGAGATTTTTGATCCGGCGATGTGTTGCCCTACCGGATTGTGTGGCCCGAATATCAATCCTGACCTTATGAGGATTGCAGCCGTACTGGAAACCCTCAAAAGACGGGGGATCGTTGTCGAGCGTCATAATTTACGGGACGAGCCGCAGCTTTATGTCAGCAATAAAACGGTTAACGATTATTTGATGAAAGAAGGTGCGGAAGGCTTGCCAATCACCATAGTAGAGGGGAAAATCGTGGTAACAAAAGGTTATCCGACCAATAAGCAGTTGAGCGAGTGGACAGGCATTCAGTTAGACATTATTCCAATTATCAACCAATGAGATTATGAAGAATTTCAATTTATCAGACATACAGTTAACAAAGTATTTGTTTTTTACAGGTAAAGGCGGTGTAGGAAAAACTTCTATCGCTTGCGCTACGGCCGTAGGTCTTGCGGATCTTAGCAAAAAGATATTATTGATAAGTACAGATCCAGCCTCTAATTTGCAAGATGTATTTGGGCAGGAACTGAACGGGCATGGTACGAATATCTCCGAAGTGCCCGGCCTGACGGTCGTAAATCTTGATCCGGAAAAAGCAGCCGCAGAATACCGGGAAAGCGTAATCTCTCCTTATCGTGGGAAATTGCCGGAAAGTGTGATCCGGAATATGGAAGAACAACTATCCGGATCTTGCACGGTGGAGATTGCAGCGTTCAATGAGTTTTCGGATTTTATCACCGATAAAACCAAAGAAAAAGAATACGATTATATCATTTTTGATACAGCGCCAACAGGACACACCCTAAGAATGTTACAATTACCGTCCGCTTGGAGTACGTTTATCAGTGAAAGTACACATGGTGCATCCTGTTTAGGCCAGCTGTCGGGACTGGAAGAAAAAAAAGGTATTTATAAACAGGCTGTAAATACCTTGTCCGATGAAAAAGCAACCAGCCTGATACTAGTTGCCCGGCCGGATCTTGCTCCATTAAAGGAGGCTGCACGCTCTTCTCACGAGTTGAATTTGCTTGGCATAAAAAACCAGGTACTTGTCATAAACGGGGTGTTACAACAAGCCGATGATAATGACAAGGTTTCCAAGTTATTAAGCGAAAAACAAACTTCGGCTTTACAGAACATTCCGGAGGAGTTGAAAGATTATCCGGCATATAGCGTTCCATTACGTTCCTACAATTTATCAACTATAGAAAATATCCGGAAAATGTTATCGAGCGATAACCTTATTTCGGGAGGTGATTACAAGCCTTTGCAGGGTGAAAAGAATCTGGATGATTTGGTAAATGACCTTTTTTCTTCCGGCAAACGGGTTATTTTTACAATGGGAAAAGGGGGCGTAGGAAAAACGACTGTTGCAACCAATATCGCCCTAAAGCTAAAAGCACTTGGCGCAAAAGTGCATTTGACAACAACAGACCCGGCCAATCACTTGAATTATGAACTTGTAATAAAAGCAGGGATCGACGTTAGTAAAATTGACGAAGCGGAGGTTCTGGAGGCTTATAAAAACGAGGTAAGGGCAAAAGCCAGGGAAAACCAAATGACGGCCGAAGATATGGAATATATTGAGGAAGACCTGCGTTCCCCTTGCACACAGGAAATAGCTGTATTCAAGGCATTTGCCGATATAGTGGAAAAGGCTGATACGGAAATTGTAGTAATAGACACAGCACCAACCGGACATACTTTGTTATTGTTGGATGCAACGCAAAGTTATCACAAGGAGGTAGAACGGACGCAGGGAGAAATCAAGGGAGCAGTGGCAAACCTGTTGCCACGTTTGCGCAATCCCAAAGAAACGGAGGTTGTCATCGTAACACTTCCGGAAACAACCCCTGTTTTTGAGGCGGAACGTTTATTGCAAGATTTACAACGGGCAGGCATCAAGAACAAATGGTGGGTGATAAACTCCTGTTTATCTCTGGTTGATACCCAAAACCCATTTTTAAAGGCCAAAGCACAAAGTGAGTTGCCATGGATCGACAGAGTAAAGAAATTATCAGACAGTAATACCGCGTTAATCGCATGGAGAGCAAAATAAAAAGAGAGTGATTATGAAACAACTTGCTTTTTTAGACCGTTATTTGACGGTATGGATTTTCTTAGCAATGTTTATCGGTGTAGGATTGGGTTACCTATATCCCGGCATCGTAGATTTTTGGAGTCATTTTGAAGTCGGAACGACGAATATACCCTTGGCAATAGGGCTTATCCTGATGATGTATCCACCTTTGGCAAAGGTGAAATATGAAGAATTAGGCAACGTATTCAAAGATAAAAAAATCCTGACCGTATCACTTCTGTTGAATTGGTTGGTAGGGCCGATACTGATGTTCGTTCTCTCAATCATCTTCCTGCATAATTACCCCGAATATATGTACGGATTGATTATGATAGGTCTTGCACGATGTATCGCCATGGTACTGGTTTGGAGCGAACTTGCAGGAGGAAGCAACGAATATACGGCCGGACTGGTCGCTTTTAACAGCATCTTTCAGGTCCTTTTCTTTTCTGTATATGCTTATTTCTTCTTATCTGTGTTCCCTGAATGGGTGGGAATGGAAACAACCGACGCCGTTCAACAAATCACGATGTCCGAGATTGCGAAAAGTGTAGGCATTTATTTAGGAATACCGTTTGTTCTTGGATTTCTGACACGTTTAGTCTTGGTTAAGAATAAAGGCATGGATTGGTATTACCAGAAATTTATCCCTAAAATCAGCCCGGTTACATTGTTGGCCTTGCTGTTTACAATCGTGATAATGTTCTCTTACAAGGGAGAATATATCATAAAATTGCCGTATGATGTGATGATAATAGCAGTCCCGTTGGTGTTGTACTTTGGAATCATGTTTTTTGTTTCCTTTTTTATTACCCGGAAAATGGGAACGGATTACCCAAAAGCCGCTTCCGTATCATTTACGGCTACCGGAAATAATTTTGAATTGGCTATTGCTGTGGCTATTGCCGTTTTCGGTATCAGTTCGGGAGAGGCTTTCGCCGCGGTAATCGGGCCACTGGTAGAAGTACCCGTATTGATACTATTAGTAAGATATGCGTTAAAGATGCGCCGCAAATTTAAAGCAAAGAACTAGAAACTACAGTTCCGAGGCGGGAAACTACAGTTTCCAAGGCAAGAAACGCCAGTTCCCAAGGCGGGAAACGAGAGTATCTAAGGCAGGAAACTGAAGTTTCCATATAGAGTTATTATAACTCTCCCGTAAGGATAACTAGAACTTCCCATAGCTTTGCATAAAGAAATCAAGGACTTTTCTTTAGTTATATTATACGTTGCAGATACTTTATCTGCAACGTATCTGCAACAGGTATCTGCAACGCTCCAACTGCCTATTTACTAATACATTACAAGCGTTTTGTTGCAGGTGGCAGATACTTTGATGTTTTTTAAACTTTATAGAGGAAGATTATACTCATTCTTACTACTATGAAAACAAATCATTTAACGCCTCGCTCATACTAGGATGAGTAAAAATGAAGTCACGCAGGAAAGTATAATCCTGACCTGTCTTCATTGCAACAGCAACTGTATTGATTACTTCGCTGGAATCAGGCGCAAACAGCATACAGCCCAATATTTTTCCCGTATTCTTATCAATGACAGCTTTCAACAAGCCATCCGTTTCTCCCAATGTTTTCGCTCTTGGTATCGCCATAACGGGCAATTTCCTGATAATAATATCCAAATTCTGTTTACGAGCCTCTTCTTCATTCAATCCGATACGTGCTAATGGAGGATCAATAAAAACAGAGTAGCTAACCGGATTGCGATCATTGGTTGTCCGTTCTTTATCGCCAAACAGATCCTCCCGGATAATCCGGTAATCATCCAATGAAATATAAGTGAACTGCAAACCACCTTTCACATCACCAACGGCACGTATATTCGGTTGGGTTGTTTTCAGATATTCATCCACAATGATCGCTCCGCGTGCATCCGTCTCCACTCCGGCAACTTCCAAATTCAGATCTTTCGTGTTCGGTCGGCGCCCTGTAGCCAGCAATACAGCATCAGCTTCAAGTTCCACCACCTCGCCAGTTTGTGAATCAGAAAAAACAACGACTGCTCCATCTTCGATATGTTTCACAGATTGAACCTTTGCATTCATTCGAAAAACAATGCCTTTTTTCTCTAATGTTTCTTTTACACTTGCAGCAATATCCCGGTCTTCACGCACAATCAGTTCAGGATAACTTTCGAGTACGGTCACCTGTGAACCGAACGAAGCATACATAGACGCAAACTCCAAACCGATGTAACCGCCACCGATAATAACCAGTCGGCGGGGAAGCTCGGTCAATTCCATGATTGAGGTACTTGTATAAACCAACGGATTACCCGCAACTCCCTCAATGGGAGGAATAACTGTTTCTGCTCCCGTATTGATAATAATTTGCTTCGATGTCAGCATTATTTCTTCAGTAGATGTACGGACAGAAACCACATCGGAAGAGACAAAAGAGCCCACACCTGTATAGACTGTCACATTGGGATTATCTGCCAGATTATGGTAATTCTTATTTCTCAATGCACTTGTCACAGCTTCTTTCACAGAAATGGCGTTGCGATAGAACTCACTCCTTTCTTCAAATGTAGCATCTTTCATACCGGAAGCAATTTTAGCCTGATGAACCAATGTCTTGGTCGGAATACAGCCAATATTAATACACGTTCCTCCATACATTTTATCCGAACGTTCAACAATGGCAACTTTTCGCCCACGCTTTGCAAACTCTGCCGCAAGGGTCTTCCCTCCCTTGCCAAAACCGATAATAATAACGTCAAATGCATTCATATCCATATAGTTTTAATTGGTTCTAAATTTACTTGTTAAGTTCATAACTAATGATGTTGCAAAGTTCACTGTTTTTGAAAGAATGAACAATAACTATTTTACCGGATAAGTTAGCAATTATTCCCATATAGAATAAAAGTAACAAATAATCAAAATCGCCGGAGCAGATCAGTGACCTGCCCGGCGATTTCCCTATTGAATCGATTCCCACTTACTATCTATCAACGGTTGGGATGAATATCCAGTTTGACTGGTTTTATCATATTTTCAGGTTCCAAAATGGTATCCAAATCTTTCTTGGAAAGGATATTATGTTCCAAAACAAGTTCATACACTCCCTTTCCTGTTTCCAATGCTTCTTTAGCTATCTTGGTAGAATTTTTATAACCAATCACCGGATTCAGGGCTGTCACTACGCCAATGCTGTTGTGCACATCTCTCCGGCATTTTTCTTCATTGGCTGTAATGCCGTCGATGCATAACGTACGCAAGGTATCAAAGCCATTCATCAACAAGTCGGCAGACTCGAAACAGCATTGCGCCATCACCGGTTCCATTGCATTCAGCTCCATTTGAGCGGCTTCGCCACTCATGGCCACACAAAGATCATTTCCTATCACCTTATAAGCCACCTGATTCATCACTTCAGGAATCACCGGGTTCACTTTTCCCGGCATGATGGATGAGCCCGGTTGCATAGCCGGCAGATTAATTTCGCCCAATCCACAACGCGGACCGGAAGCCAGCAACCGCAAGTCATTGCATATCTTATTCATTTTGACAGCTATACGCCTCATCGCTCCCGAATAACCTACCATGCAGGAAGTGTCCGAAGTGGCCCCCACCAAATCATCGGCTAGTTTTATATCCAGTCCCGTAATCTTGCGCAAAGCGGCAATACACTTCTCCGCATATTCCGGTTCGGCGGTGATTCCGGTTCCGATGGCTGTGGCTCCCATGTTGACTGTCAGAAAGTCCTGCGCGGCAAAATCAAGATTCTTCACTTCATGTTCAAGAATACTCGCAAACCCGTTGAAGGTCTGTCCGAGAGTCATTGGTACGGCATCTTCCAGTTGGGTACGTCCCATTTTGATGACATGCGCAAACTCACTTCCTTTCTTCCGGAAAGCCTCTATCAACACTTCGAAATGCTTAACTAATTTCAGATGAGTGTAATAGAGTCCAATGTGGATGGCGGTGGGATAAGCATCGTTGGTAGATTGCGAGCGGTTGACATGATCGTTAGGCGAACAGTATTGATACTCTCCGCGCTGATGCCCCATCAATTCCAATGCCCGGTTGGCAACCACTTCATTGATATTCATGTTCGTGGTAGTACCCGCTCCTCCCTGAATCATATCTACGGGGAACTGTTCGTGATGCTTTCCTTCGAGTATTTCTTTACAAGCTCTCAAGATAGCATCCGTTTGTTCTTCGGTTAATAAGTCCAGTTCGCGGTTGGCAACGGCGGCTCCCATCTTTGTGATAGCCAATGCCTGGATAAACAAAGGGTACTCATTTAAATGAAACTTGCTGATGCGAAAGTTTTCGATACCACGGAGCGTCTGTACTCCGTACAGTGCACTTTCCGGCACTTCACGACTACCTATCAGGTCACTCTCCGTACGAGTTTTTTTTGATAAATTCTGTTCCATATCGGTTGTTTTATAATAATAACTGTTTCGTTAGTTCTTATAATAACCAATGAGTTTAGTTATTGTTTTAATAAATATGCAAAAACTATTCAAAGACTTTTTTGTTGTTAATACAAGAAAAAGAAAATACAAAGAGAGAAATCACTTATCTTTGTTGGGAACTTAAAACAGCATCTTATGATATTACAATTAGCATTTGTTCTGACAGCTATTATTATTGGCGCACGCCTGGGAGGTATCGGCCTCGGCGTGATGGGAGGAGTTGGATTGGCTATACTTACGTTCGTTTTTGGTTTACAACCCACCGCGCCTCCTATCGACGTTATGTTAATGATTGCCGCAGTGATTTCGGCTGCTTCCTGTATGCAGGCGGCCGGCGGACTGGACTATATGGTGAAACTGGCAGAACATTTGCTTCGTAAGAATCCTTCACACGTCACCTTGCTTAGTCCGCTGGTGACCTACCTGTTTACTTTTGTAGCCGGAACGGGACACGTCGCCTATTCTGTGTTGCCGGTCATCGCGGAGGTTGCTACCGAAACCAAAATCCGTCCGGAACGTCCGTTGGGTATTGCTGTCATTGCTTCCCAACAGGCCATTACAGCAAGTCCGATTTCCGCGGCTACCGTAGCACTTCTCGGACTCTTAGCCGGATTCGATATTACCCTGTTCGACATTCTCAAGATTACGATTCCCGCTACCATTGTCGGCGTATTGGTCGGTGCTTTATTCTCTATGAAAGTCGGTAAAGAGCTGGTGGAAGACCCCGAATATCAGAAACGTCTGAAAGAAGGATTATTCAACAATAAAAAGATAGAGATTAAAGATGTGAAGAACAAACGTTCCGCTATGATTTCCGTCCTTATCTTTATATTGGCAACTGCGTTTATCGTACTCTTCGGTTCTTTTGAAGGTATGCGCCCCAGTTTCCTGATCGACGGGGAAATAGTTACATTGGGAATGTCTTCCATCATCGAAATCGTGATGTTATCGGCTGCCGCCATCATCCTGTTAGTGACCAAGACTGACGGAATCAAAGCAACGCAAGGTTCCGTATTTCCGGCAGGTATGCAGGCAGTGATTGCTATCTTCGGCATTGCCTGGATGGGAGATACCTTCCTTCAGGGAAATATGGGACAGCTGACTCTTTCTATTGAAGGAATCGTGCAACAAATGCCGTGGCTGTTTGGTGTCGCGCTGTTTGTGATGTCTATTCTATTATACAGCCAGGCTGCCACAGTTCGGGCACTTGTGCCTCTGGGTATTGCGTTGGGGATTTCGCCTTATATGCTGATCGCCCTATTCCCGGCAGTAAACGGATATTTCTTTATTCCGAATTACCCTACCGTAGTGGCCGCCATCAATTTCGACCGTACCGGGACAACAAAAATCGGCAAGTATGTGTTGAATCATTCGTTTATGATGCCCGGCTTGGTATCGACGATTGTTGCCATTGCCCTGGGACTGCTCTTTATACAAATATTTTAATATACATATATTATTAACCTAAACATCATTCAGTTATGAAACAATTCAAAAGCTTTGGACTGGTAGTAGTCACACTACTATTTTCTGTAACAATGGCATTTGCCGCAAAACCGAACATTCATATCCTTGCCACCGGAGGAACGATTGCAGGCACAGGAAGTTCAGCTACCGGAACCAGCTACACAGCAGGACAAGTTGCCATCGGCGCACTACTCGATGCCGTGCCCGAAATTAAGGACATCGCCAACGTGACCGGAGAACAGATTGTCAAAATCGGTTCGCAGGATATGAACGACCAGGTTTGGCTGACGCTTGCCAAAAAAATAAACGAACTATTGAAACGCCCGGACATCGACGGCATCGTGATTACTCACGGAACCGATACGATGGAAGAAACAGCCTACTTCTTGAACCTGACCGTTAAAAGTGACAAACCGGTGGTACTGGTAGGTGCCATGCGTCCGTCTACGGCTCTAAGTGCCGACGGCCCGTTGAATCTTTATAACGCCGTAGTTACCGCCGCCGCAAAAGAATCCAAAGACAAAGGAGTACTGGTTGCCATGAACGGACTGATCCTTGGAGCACAGAGTACGGTTAAAATGAACACGGTCGACGTGCAAACTTTCCAAGCTCCCAACTCCGGCGCGCTGGGTTATGTGTTGAACGGAAAAGTATTCTACAATCAGGTGACGCTAAAAAAACATACCACCCAATCCGTTTTCGATGTTACTCATCTGAACGCACTTCCTAAAGTAGGTATCGTATACAGCTATTCCAACATCGAAGCAGATATGGTCACTCCGATGCTCAACAACGGCTATAAAGGCATTATCCATGCAGGAGTAGGAAATGGAAATATCCATCAGAATATCTTCCCGGTACTGACAGACGCCCGTCAGAAAGGAATCCTTGTAGTCCGTTCTTCCCGTGTCCCGACAGGTCCTACCACACTGGATGCAGAGGTAGACGACGCCAAATATCAGTTTGTGGCTTCACAGGAACTGAATCCGCAGAAATCACGCGTTTTGTTAATGCTTGCACTAACCAAAACAACTGACTGGAAACAAATTCAGCAATATTTTAACGAATACTAAAAGCCTGACCTACTTATGAAAAAATGGATATTTATGTTGCTCCTCGCGGGCAGCATACAGGGAGTATATGCTCAAAAAACGGAGAAGAAGGATAAATTCAACCCGAACACTCCCCTGTTTGAAGAACTGACAGACGTAAAAAAGAAGACAGATAAGTTCAATCTTTATCTGAATATGCAAGGAAGCTTTGACGCTCATTTCCAAAATGGTTTTCAGGAAGGTGACTTCAATATGCACCAGCTCCGCATCGAAGCCAAAGGAAATATCAACAACTGGCTTTCTTACCGCTATCGCCAACGCCTCAACCGCTCGAACGATGCAAACGGCATGATTGACAATCTGCCTACTTCCATCGACTATGCCGGAATCGGTATCAAACTGAATGACCAGTTCAGCCTCTTCGCAGGAAAGCAATGTGCCGCATACGGTGGTATCGAGTTCGACCTCAACCCGATCGACATCTATCAGTACAGCGATATGATCGACTATATGAGTAACTTTATGACCGGACTGAATGTAGGCTATAACATTACTCCCGAACAGCAACTTAACCTGCAAATACTGAACAGCCGCAACAGTTCGTTCGACAGCACTTACGGAATCACGGAAGATGCCGAAGGAAATCTTCCCGATCTGAAATCCGGCAAAATGCCGCTGGTTTATACTTTGAACTGGAATGGTAATTTCAATAACGTATTCAAGACCCGTTGGTCGGCTTCTGTCATGAACGAGGCCAAAAGTCACAATATGTATTATTATGCTTTAGGTAACGAATTGAATCTCGGCAAATGGAATGCTTTTGTCGATTTCATGTATTCAAAAGAGGACATTGACCGCAAAGGTATTATTACCAGTATCGTAGGCCGTCCGGGCGGGCATAACGCTTTTGATGCTAACTATCTTTCGGTTGTTGCCAAATGTAATTACCGCTTTCTTCCGAAATGGAATGTTTTTGTGAAGGGTATGTACGAGACGGCTTCCGTAGGCAAGGCGTCCGAGGGAATAGAGAAGGGAAATTACCGTACTTCCTGGGGATATCTGGGCGGTATCGAATATTACCCGATGGAAACCAATCTGCACTTCTTTGTTACCTACGTGGGACGTTCGTATGATTTCACTTCCCGCGCCAAGGTGCTGGGACAGGAGAATTATAGTACTAACCGTATTTCTGTAGGATTTATCTGGCAGATGCCTGTATTCTAATTCTAAAGCAAGAAACCGGGCTGACAATAAAAAAATACCCGATAGCTTCTTACAACAGTTATCGGGTATTCTTATATGTTCGGTCTTTTTAAATCAGAACCCAGGTATCTGCTCCGGCCCATTCAGGCATATGCACAGCATCCCCACTGGGGAAAGACAGTCTATTCAACTGCTTCACGGAAGCACAGATAAGCCGTCTCATCAATTCTGGCAAGAGAGACTGACATTCTTTTGTGTCAGCCCATTGCTTCAAATGTGTTGATGTGATGAATTCCATAGATTACCTATATTGAGACTAGATATTGATGAACAAATATACAACTTCTTTTTGACCCAATACACAAAACATTGAAAAGATGTCGCAAATTTTTCTCAACATACTCGACAAAAGAGATTGGAACAACAGCGTTGACCAAATTCAAAAACTCACCGAAAGCCCCATAAAATCAACTAGGGAATATCCGTTTACGCTTTCATGGTCTCACTATTTGATATTAATGCGCATTGAATCTGATGAAGAACGCAGATTTTACGAAATTGAGTCTCAGAAACAAAATTGGAGTGTACGTCAATTGCAGCGGCAATATAATTCAAGCCTGTATGAGCGTTTGGCTCTCAGCAAAGACAAAGATTCAGTCTTGCGTTTAGCACAAGAGGGGCAAACGATCAATAAACCAGATGACATCATAAAGAATCCTTTAACGCTTTTTAGTAATCATTGTTCTATAATATATACAAAGAACTATGGACAATTTGTAATGTTCTAAATTATATCGAACTCACGTTAGTTTAGATGCGGGAGATTCAAAAACGCTGCAAATTCGAGGGGCGAAAGTGACTGGTTTATGTGCAATTACGATTTTCCCGGAGTCAAGAATATAAAACGAATGGATAAAAAATATTACTACGGTATACTTCTTGCATTTTTAAACTTCATCTACCCTCCCATCATTTTTCCCATCATGAAAAGACTTGTTATTTATAATCTTTTGGCAACATTCCGAACTTCTCTTTAAAACATTTTGCAAAATGGGAAGAAGAAGCAAAGCCTAACCGTTCTGCTGCCTCAGCTATGCGAACACCATTTGCAATTAATTCAGCTGCTTTGTTTAAGCGGAAGTTCTTCACATAGTTATTAGGAGGCATACCAAACAAACCTTTCATCTTCCGGTAAAGATTAGAATGACTCATATTCATTTGATCTGCCAATATATCAATTGAATAATTTTCATTAATAACCTGCTCCGATAAAATTGCATTGATCTTGTCTATAAATTCTACATCTTTTTGAGAAATAGCAAAATCCGAAAGTGAAGAAGATGAACCAATTGTGATGTCCGTCATCTGTTTATGAAACGCCAATCGCAGTTTTAATAAATTCTCGATCTGTTTATAGAGCTGCTTAACAGAAAACGGTTTCTCAAGATATACATCAGCACCACTTTCAAGTCCTTCCACTTTAGATTCCAATGTCGTTTTTGCAGTCAGCAAAATAACAGGAATATGAGAATAAGCCATATCGGATTTTACATGATTACAAAGTTCAAGTCCATCCATTTCAGGCATCATAACATCACTGACAATAACATCCACACTCTGGCGTGTGAGTATTTCCAATGCTTCTTTTCCATTACCGGCACGTATCACCCTAAACCAAGTACTTAAAGCTTCCCGAGTTAGATTTAACAATTCAAGATTATCCTCCACCAATAAAACAGTGAATCTCCTATTAGCAAATTCAGAAACAGAAGTCACCTCTTCTCCAACATCTACAGCATCCGTTTCAGTCAATTCATCAGATACATCTTCTGTTTCTACAGTTCCCAATGGTAAAGATAATACAAATGAAGCACCGCCCTCGGAACTATTTTCCAGAAACAAACTTCCATGATGGGCTTCTGCCAAAGACCTTGCAAATGCCAAACCAATCCCAGTACCCTTAGATGATGCCACAGGATCATCAGGCAATTGATAAAAAGCTTGAAATATTTTATCGCGTTGGTCCTCCGGAATACCGGGACCATCATCAGTGACCTCTATCCTCACCTCGTCATCTACTGATAATACCTTCAATTCAATTCTGGATTTCGCATATTTCATCGCATTCCCTATCAAATTTACCAGAATCTTACTCATCTTTTCCGAATCAATCATCATGTTAATCTCTTCATGAGGCAAACAAAGATGTAATGTCAGTCCTCTCAACTCCGCAGAACCGCAGAATTGATTAAAAATATCACTGACCAATGCATTAACATTGCATTTCTTCAAATTCAACTGCAAAGCACTACTTTCCAACTTCTGAAAATCAAGTAACTGATTGATGATTCCCAATAGATAATCTACATTCTTTTCTATTACAGAAATATACTTATTCTCTTTCCCTTTGATTTCCTCTTCTCTCAATTTCTCCAACGGCAAACGAATCAAACTTAGCGGAGTTCGTATTTCATGTACCAAATTAATAAAGAAATTGATTTTCGATTTATACATTTCTTTTTCTTTGGTAGTCTGATACTCCTCCATCCGACGTTTATACTTACGCCTGACATACAAATTCCAACGCCAACCAAGAAATACGATAGCAGCAAGTAACAACAATGCATATACCACATAAGCAATAGTAGTCCGCCACCAGGGAGGAGTAACCACAATCCATAAAGAAATTGCCTTTTCAGTCCAATAATGGTCATTATTTGAACCACGAACCAAAAACTCATATTCTCCCGGAGGAAGGTTGGTATAGGAAGCTGTATTATTAGAAGAGTTGTTAATCCATTCCTTATCTACTCCGTTCAAGATATACGCATAACGATTTCTAAGAGGATCTTCATAGCTAAGTATCGCAAAACGAATTGTAAAACTGTTATTCTCATAAGGTAATTTTATTTTATCAACAGTATAAAAAGGCTTATCCAACCGGAGCAACCGCCTCACTTCCCGCTCATTATTCAAATTAGGGAAACTGATATTTATAACATAAACAGGAGGAAGATAGGTGTTATCTGTAAATTCTTTCGGTTCAAAAACATTAAATCCGTTCACTCCTCCAAAATACATCTTTCCAGTCGATGAAGCTAATGAAGATTGCGCTGTGAACTGATTCCCCTGCAAACCGTCATTTATAGTAAAAAGACAGTTCTTATTCTTATCTGCAGGATTAAACTGATATAACCCGGAATTACAGGAAATCCAAAAGTTGCCGGCCAGATCCTGCTCTATCGAATAAATAACCTTATCCGGTAACCATATATTTTCCGGATCAAAATCAACAAAAGTTTCTGTTTCTTTGGAAAAAGAGCATAATCCTCCACCATTGGTCCCAAACCACATCGTACCTTTCCTATCTTCAAATAATGTTATCACGGAGTTACTCGTAATAGTAGTCAGGTCCTCCCGGATATGTTCAAAATGTTTCCACTCTTCACCAACTGTATTATAACAGAAAACGCCGCGATTTGAAGTCGCAATCCAAAGATTATTGTACATATCCTCATAGATGTCAGTTACAGAAGCCATAGCACCGACATTTATCACAGTTATAAAATTATCCGATTGTGGATTATAACGACATAATCCCCAGCTTGTTCCGACAAAGATTTCTCCTTTACGATCTTTAAAAAGGCTTAATACATCATTACTGCAAAGTGTATTCGGAATATCACGGGAATAAGTATAACTTTTAATATTCCCTGTCTTCAGATTTAACACATGCAATCCTTCAGCATAAGTTCCTACCCAAAGATTATCGCCCTCCAACAACAAACTACGTATATCGTATTTTATATTTGATTTCTTCAAAAAATACTCATGAAAAGAATGAGTTTGTGAATTGAAAAACCACAATCCATTCCGGGTTCCCACCCAAACATTCTTCTCCCGATCTTCACAGAAAGGTCCTATCTCCTTATCTGCTTTTTCCATCCCCGTCAAAGACAGAGAATAAGTAGAAAAACGCTTCGACTGTTTAGACATGTAATTTATTCCACCGGAATTAGTCATTACCCAAAGTGTACCTTCATTATCCCGCATCATCGCGTGTACAGTCGGATCGCTCAAAGCCCATAAACCAAACGGAGAGTCTCCCCTACGAAATGTCTTACGCTCACGGTCAAATAAATAAATGCCATTGTCTGTACCAACCAGCATTTCTTTCCCGTTATAGTCCATCAGACAAAGAATAGAACTGAAACTCTCTGCAGACGTATTATATATTTTTAATTCCTGACTTCCTTCCTGATAGCACCCTAACGAATTCGTCCCCACACCGCACCAAATTTCATGATCAATACTATGGAGACAGTTAATCCTCTGATTGCCAATATTCAATTCGAATGAAACCGGATAACTTTGCAGAAAAGTTCCTTGTTCATCAAAGCACAATAATCCCTCCTGCATAGAAGAGACATAGACAAGAGAATCCGTACCTTGGCAAATATCCCAGGCAAAAAAAGTCCGGATACTATTTTGAGTCAGAACGTCTTTTACCGGATCATAAATAAAGATGCCTTGTCCCAAAGTAGCTATCCAAATCAAACCATTTTTAGTTTTTACGATTTTCTTGACTTCGCAACTAATGAATACTCCATATTTAGTTGTCTTATCAAAATACAAGAAATGATCGTCAGAGCGATCATAAATGTATAGCCCGGAACTTGTTCCTATCCAAAGGTCTTCACCCTCTTCCATCAAAGAACCGACAAAGTTGTTCCCTAAAGAATATTTGTCATTTAGAACATTCCGATAAATTTTATTTCCGCTACCATAATAGCAGTTCAACCCATTACTCGTACCTATCCATAAAAAGCCATAACTATCTTGAATTGCACACCAAGTTGTGTTATGAGACAATCCGTTTTCTACTTGATATTTCTTAAAAGAAAACTCTGCAGATGCCATTAATGGCTCAATACAAAAAATAATAAGACTGATAAATGCTATTATTGCTTTTTTCATATTATATACCCATGTCGATTCAGCGAGTCAAATATAGCTATTTTAGTAACCCAAGCCAAATCTCAAAATTATTTTCACTTGGAGAATAGATAAAAACAACACAGATAACGTCTATTGATCTCATCGACGTTATCTGTGTGCCAAACAATACATTTACCTCATTGTCTTCAGACAATTAATCGTGTAATCCCTTTTTTCTCAAATAATCCAGCATGAACCCCGGACGATCAGTCTGGAGAATCCGTGCCCCCAGCTCTTCAATCAGATATCCATAGTTTCCATCCGGATCTTTTAAAGCCTGATCGTCTTCATGCCCTCCCGCAAGAGAAGCCCACAACGTATTGTACCAAATCCGACTCTTTCCCAGAATAATCGATTTCACTTTTCGAGGCAAAGGACTGGAAGAATCCGAATAAACCAATTCGAAGGCAGCAGGATGCAGCTGTGTCATATAGTCCCTGACCTTCTTTTCGCCATCCTTTCCGTCAAGTCCTATCACCGGTATGTAAATCACTTTATCCAGATAATCTCCAAACTCACTTTTGACAGTTTCCACCGGCTGGCCTCCTTTCATTATCACCAAACTGGCAGTTCCGGTTTTCTCGAGCACAGCGTATACCTCGTCAAACACAGAATACGCCTTATCCAAGTTAAACATAATCTGACCTTTGCCTGCCAACAATGCCTCTTCCAATGTTGGAACAATATGTTCTGTCAGATTTCCATCCTTATCTTTCAGTTTCAACTTCTTGATTTCTGCCAATGTATAATCCTTAATCAATCCTTTACCATTGGTTGTCCGGTCTACACGGTCATCGTGCATCAATATTAATTGTCCGTCTTTAGTCTTGTGAATATCAATCTCCACAATATCCACTCCCATTTGTATGGCACTATCAATTGCCGCTACGGAATTTTCCGGTGCACTCCGCCAGTTCCCCCGGTGTGCCACGACTAACACCTGATCGGACTTCGGATCTAAAAATGCCTTACGGATCATTTCTCCCCGTTGCGCAAACAATATAAGAGGTTGCAAACAACAGAATATCCCTAACCATATCAGTTTGTAGTTTTTCATTGTCATTCGTTTAAATAAATTGTATCATTATTCTTGATAAGCTCCCGGCCACATCGCATTTTTATCACGCGGATTCCCCAACTGGTCAGTGGAAAAAGCATCCATCTCATCCAACCATTTTCCAAACTCCTCACCTAAATTCTGGAAAGGACAACTATCCGGTTTAAAGCCGGTTGTGATCGCATTCTTAACAGCGTCGGCAGCAGTCCGGGTAAACTCATTCACATTCCCGTCCCAAGTATAGACAGAACGATTGGCATCCCATACGACATTTAAAGAGCTAATCGTACTGTTATACTTATCAAACTCTGATGTTGTAAACTTGTTGGTTGATGCAGGCATGATCGTACCGCCCATCAGATTATACCCTTTGGATGTCAAATGGCGAGTATCATCACCGGACATTTCAACAACCGGATTAGCTGCATTTTTATTCAGGATGATATTATTCATCAAGAATGATTGCCGGGCCGGCCAGGATTCACAACGAATAACAGCCCCGCTATTTTGAGCACCATCCTCGATAATGGTAGAGTTTACAATCAACATACTCCCCGCGCCGTTAATGGTTCCATCTCTACCACTATTATTGGTAACAGTTGTATTATTCATACATAAATGACCGTTTGACATTTGAATAGCATAACCGAACTGTCCGCCTTCATTGCCTGTAATGGAGCAATTATTCATAAAAAGAATACTCCCACTGTCATTGACACGAATTGCGCCTCCACGCGAAGATGCCTTGTTGTTTCTCAACTGCACATGATTTAGTTTGGCTGTCCCCTTATACATGAATATACCGGAACCACCAGCCTCACCTGAACCATTTACTCCCGCATTATAGCACTTTTCAATGATACAATGATTCAACTGTAATGTTGCATTGCCACTGCTACCATTCGCAATCAGGAATCCACCACTATAGCCATTTATTTTCTCATTGGGATGATAACCGCAAGAGAACGTACAACCTTCAAATGTAATATCTATCTGGTTTCCTAATGTAAACAAGGAATAATCACCCGCATCCGCAATGCCGTTATTATTTGCATCTCCTGTGAAAGTAGTCAGATACCGGACAGGATCACGCTTGCTTAAATCCTTCCGGGTACTTTGAGGATCATATCCACACACAACCTTTATTTCGACTTGTTTACTATATCCGCTATACTCTATTTTCAGACCGGCTTCCTGATCTGCTATCAAATAGGTACCGCCTGCCACATAGATATTCTTACCATCCAATTTCTTAGCATTCGCAGTCGTGATCGCACTGTTAGTGTTAGTTCTCAATAGATTGCGTAACCCGTCTACTCCCATTGCATTATCCCAATCCATACCGGTAGCATTCCCTGTAGCATGCTCTTTCACATAATAAGCGTCCAATTGCAATTCCGTTGCATCTCCCCCATTGATTGTACCAGTCTCCCATGGAGTGACAATCGGTTCACTCAATCTAATGACCGAACCTTCTACTTTCAAAGTAAATTCATAACAAAATCCGGCCTTTATTGCAGGAATGCCCGGCAATACCAGATCTTCCCCCTTGTAATTTAAAGAAACGAAAGTACTATTAGGATTTGCAGTTCCCGGAGCTACGATCGCCGTATATTTACATCCGCTTTGTCCGGCTTTCCCTCCTTCAGGAATGGTGACATACGGTGAAACAAGTGCAGTTCCCGATGAAACATTTCCGTCCGTATATCCCTGATAGGAACTGATTTTAACTCCTAGAGCTTTACTTTGTGAGTCTATATCGTCCAATGTCATGATAACTTTCGCCATTCTCCGGTTCATATTCAGATGAAGGACACCTGATCCCTCATTTATAGCATCTTCTACTGTGCAAGTCATGTAGTCTGCGCTCGCCAGATTTTCCAAACTCTGCTGATTAATAGGAAGAGAGAAGTTGGCTACGCTTGTTCCTTCAGTCACCGGATAAAAGGCAGAATAAGTAACAGGTTCATTTCCCCACCTAAGATAATAGTTATCCGTAGGAGCCCATTGCCCTCCAGACAACATATAAGTCACACTACCATCTTCGCAACTCAACAGAATCTGGTCTCCATTATTAAATTGCATTTGCTGTTCATTTGTTCCTGTAGGATTACTACGGGTATATGCAGCATCAATAACAGCATTGATCTTGATTGCACCGGAGTCTTCATTGAACACGGCTATCTCTTTATCCGTATCACAAGCTGCCATACCCGTTAATATACATGCAGCCAATATATGTTTAGTAATTTTCATAACTCATCTCCTCCTTTTTATTTCTGATCGATAATCTGACCGGTTGCCCGATATTTCATTTGCATGGTAGCCAACCGTGCCGTTTCATTTACATTCAGTGTCAGCGTATGCTCTACTCCCTTTTGCAACTCAATGGGCTCTTCGGCAGTCCATATATACAATTTTCCGTCATAACTGAAATTGACAGAAAAGCCTTCTATTATTGTTTGCGGGAGAAGAATGCATTCATACCCATCCGTACCCTTATAGGGGGCGATAGTTGTAGCTACAGCATCTTCCCGTGGAATGACTACCGGTTCCGGCACTGACAAATCACAAATACCACCCGCTATTGTACCATTTACAGCCATATCGCCCAGTTTACTGATCGCCGCATCTTCCATACCATTATTTACCGTCACTTTTATAATCAGCTTGCTCATGGCATGATCCAAAGTAACTTTCAATCTACCATCTGCGGTGAGATCCTGTTTCGGATCAACTATTGATTTAGTCAACAGGAAATCAGAAGCAATCACATTTTCTTCAGTAGTTTGGTTGCTTTGTATGTTGATAGCTAACGGAGTGTCTAAACTAGCTTCCGAAATGTAAGGAGCATACGCCACTACTGTTACCGGAGTTCTTGCATTATCCCAAAGCATTTGTTGCCCGTCCGCCGTATTCCAGTCATTATTAGATTTTACCATTTGCGAATTATAATCATAAGCAATGTTTTCACTGTTATGAATGATCAGTCCAAAACTCTCCAGATTACTTGCATCATATCCGGCACGCGACACAGGCGCATTCACTTCTGTCACAATACGGATTATATGATCTTCGGGAAAGTTGCCGGTCGGCTGCGTCCCGTCTTCAATGTTTGAACAGCCTGTCAGACTAATGACCAAAGCGGTCATTATATAAAATTTGTTTTTCATATCACAATTACTTTTTAAAGATTCAGTTGGACAATACAGCATCATAAGCTCCCATTTGCATCTTATCAGGATTGCGTGTCACGCCACGCTGATCCAATCCGAAAGCATCTTCACCCATCCATTCCACGAATACCTCACCTAAATTAACCATAGGAGAAGCAGCAGGATTGAAACTTTTCACAGCATTGATTACAGCTTGTTTGGTAGCATAACCACCCACCTGTCCGATCTGGTCAATATTCCACTTATAAACACCCTCTTCCGTCAGGTTGCCATTCACAAGGGTAGGATAAGCAGTATCAGAAACGTCCATTGTGAAATTATTAACTCGCTGATACAAGTTATATCCCATGGAGTAAGCTTCTTTATTCGCTCCATTCAAAATGAAGCTTGGAGCGGTAGAATTCTCGGAAATCAACAGGTTATTAATAAACTTAGTATCACCATCAATAGAGGTTTCACATCGAAAGGCGCCATACTCCTGATCAATATCATGCCCTACAATCGTACTATTAGCGAGCATGAAACTACCTCCCCCGTTTAAAGCAGCACCTTTTCCCGGATTTCCGACAATGGTTGTGTTATTCATACAAATATGTCCCGATGATATCTGAATACCGACCCCAAAAAGTTCTCTTACTGAATTGCCAGTTATCAGGCAATTATTCATAAACACAACAGCCTTATTGCTGTTACACCGTATTGCTCCGCCACGGCTATCCGCCGCATTATCCAGAAACTTCACATTGTTCAGTTTCGAGCTCCCGGAAGCAATAAGAATAGCTGTACCTCCCGCTACTCCTCCTTGCCCGTTGACAGCTTCCGTTTTACAATCCCTGATAATACAATCCGTTAATTCGACAGAGGTGCTATTGACGTTACCATTGATATAAATTCCGCTACCACACTCGTTAGACTTGGCATCATTATTAGAAAGGTACCCATATTGAAAAGTAACTCCTTCAATCCCAATAATCCCTCCTTTCACCAACAATAGTCCGCAATCACCGGAATCAGCCTGATTATTACCGTTTACATCTCCGCTGATCACTGTCTTATACGTATCAATACGACGATTAGTCAGATCTGTCCCTTCGCTCAACAAACTATATCCTCCTTTGATCGCTTTAATGTCTTTGCGGATAATCACCCCGAGTCCTCCGGTCTCGGACATCACATATTTTCCCTGGCTCATGTAAATAGTACTCTTGGACAGATCGATAGACCCACTCAATAATTTGCGAAAACCAGCTACATCCATTGCCTGATCCCATGAAGTACCATCCATGTCCCCTTCACCGAATTGAGTTACAAAATAACTTTCCAGTCCTTTTTGCAAGACAACTTCTTCATCCAGATCATCATCATAATCAGTAATCATCGGAGGATCAACCATCTCATAATCTTCCTGACACGCCTGGCTCACTAAAATAGTGAAGGCCAAAAGCCCAATCTTTGATATTGTGAGCAACTTATTTTTCATTTTTCTTCATTTTAAACTTGTACACTAAATTGAAATAATTACAGTTCACCGCTTAACGGGCAATATCCGGATAACCGGGATTCTGTTTCAGATATTCATTCTGCTCCAATTGGGTCTGTGAAAACGGGAACAATTCATAATGAGTATCTGCATCCCGTTTCTTGTCCCACCATGCATCCTGAAATCTTCCGAAGCGGATCAAATCCGTACGACGACGGCTCTCCGCAAGAAATTCCCGCCCCCATTCATCAAGCATTTCTTTTAGATCAAGTACCACGTTACCTTCCGGCTGATAAGCGATATCTGCAGTAAAGTTTTCATAGTTGCGTTTACGCACGCTGTTCAACAGCTTGCCGGCCTCGCCTGCCTGTCCGAGACGAAGAAGGCATTCCGCCTGCGAATAAATAATCTCCGCCAAACGGATTTCCGTATAATCCGACTCTATAAAATATCCTCCATCAAACGGATAGAAAGGATACTTCACACAGTAAAGCCCCGAGTTGAAATCTCCGTTTCCCAGTTTAGACTCCTGATAATTCGGGTTGGCAATATAACCGGATTCTGCGTTACCTTCAAAACGTCCCACTTGATCAAGTAGGTAAAGGACATATTGATTATCCGGATTCTTGGCATATCCCCCACTAATACTGGAATTAGCTATTTTCCCTTCCATGAAGAACATACCTTCCCGTGTATTATTACTCGTATTTACATATTGTTTATAACGTTTATCGCCCGCATACTTGGCGAATTTCTGCGTAACCATGCCCAATTCATAATCAAACAATGCACGTGGTTGCTGGTTATTATAACTTGGCGAAAGTGCATATTTGGGATTTCGGCTGCCATCTCCTTCAATTTTCAGGTATTTCTCACAACCATAAGGAAGGGCCCGCCCGTAAACTGTTCTCTTATCATTTTTCAGATGCCAGCTAGTCAGTCCATAAGAACCGGGAAAACCGAGGATTACTTCATTACACATTTCATTATTCCAGTCAAAAGGTTCGTACCAGTTATCAGCGATTGCATAATAGCCGAATTCTCCTCCGGTAATACGCTCACACATATCAATACATTCCTGCCATTTAGGCTGTCCAATCCACTTTTCCGCATTTAAATAAAGACGTACCAGCAATGCAGCAGCCCCCGCTTTAGTAAATTGTCCTTGTTGACCGCCATTACCAGATTGTCCGATTTTGGAAGGTAAAGCTACCAGACAGACATCTCTCAACTCACTTTCGATAAAATCAAACATAACCTGTGGAGATACCTGCTTCCGGTTTTCCGGCTGTTCATTGACCGCTTGGTCAGAAGTCGTAGTTAAGATACAATTACGGTAACTATTAAGCAGGCGAAGATAACAGTAAGCTCTCATACAACGTAGTTGCGCTTTAAAACTATCAAACTCACTGTCACTTAAATTAAATTTAGAAGGATTCAATTGAGACAAATCATCCAACACCAGATTGCATTGACCGATACCGCCATACATGCCTTCCCACTCGTTTGTCCAGTCTTCCTGATTAATGTCATCGTATTGATGATAATGATATTTTTCCCATTTACCGCCATCATACCACCAAGTTCCCCGAGTAGGCGTTATCAACTGATCCCCTGTCAGTTCTTCGTGTTCATGACGTCTGACAATGGATTCATAGATATGCTCAAACGGACGAAAAACGGCGTTGATAACATCCTGTTTGGTATTATAATAGTTTTGAGACATGACCTGATCATACACCGTTTCCGACAGATCTGTACAGGATGGCAAACTAATGACTGTACCTGCCATTATCCCTAATCCAATGATATATTTTGTTATTTTCATAATCGTCTTTTATTAGAAACTTACTTGTAATCCTAAAATAAACTGAAAAGCAGACGGATAATAGTTATATCCTCCTCCGAAAGTACCCGGTGTCAGTCCGTTCACTTCGTAGGTAGAAGGATCTACACCGGTAAACTTCGTAAACGTATAAAGATTGTTGGCCGTACCGAACAAACGTATCTTTTCAATATATTTCTTATTCAGGTTCATGGTATATCCTAAAGTGACGTTGTCTATCTTCAGATAATCACCCGGTTCAATGAAGTAGTCGGTAATCACATTCTTACCTGTCGTGATATGTGCATTCTTCGAATAAGCGGTCGTCAACTGGTTGGTAGTCATGCTCTGCAATCCGAAATAGAAATCATGCACGTTGAATATGTCAAACCCGGCAGCACCACGGAGGGCAACAGACAAATCAAAGTTCTTATAAGTGAAGTTATGCGTCATAGAGCCGGTGAATTTCGGCAAACCGTTTCCGGTCACAGACTTATCCTCTTCCGTACCTTGGGCTACAGGAATCACATTCCCCTTTTTATCATAAATCAGCCAGTCACCTTTTTTATCCACTCCTGCATAACGATATGTAAAGTAGTTACCAATACGTTCCCCCTCTTCAATCCGCTGCAAATATCCCGGATTATTCGGATTCGCCATGCTACAGGTAGAGTAATATTTTTGTCCTTTATATATATCGTTGGAAAAACTGACAAACTTATTGTTATTAGTAGCCCCCACTAATGTGAAACTATAAGTGAAATCCTTTGTCCGGACAGCATTTACTGTAACATCAAGTTCGAAACCGGTATTACGCAATGTACCTACATTGGTATAGATGGTGGAGAACAAGTTAGGTGGTACCGGTACAGAATAATCTCCGAGCAAATCACTTTGTTTACGATGGAAATAGTTAAATGAACCGGTCACTTTGTGTGAGAAGAGTGAGAAGTCCAAACCCACATTCTGATTATGTCCTTTCTCCCAGCGCAATTCCGAGTTCGTATTTTTGCTCGGTCCCCATACATGAAAACGGTTACCATTGTATTGATACCAACCGAAAGCCCGGTAAGTAGCCAGAGAATTATAATTTCCTATTTCCTGATTACCTGTCACCCCATAGTCATAACGTACTTTCAAGTCATCAATCCATGAAAGTCCTTTCATAAACTTCTCATCCGAGATACGCCAACCGACAGATACAGCCGGGAAATTGCCCCATTTATGATTCTCGCCAAAGCGGGAAGACCCTTCGTGGCGTAAAGAAAAAGTAAACAGGTAGCGCTCTTTCCAATCATAATTAACACGTCCGAAGAAGCTGATTAACTTATGGTCATTCTTATAGGAGCCCATCATTGTTTTTCCATCTTTTGCCGCTTCCAGCCCGGAACCCAGATTATTATACGTCAATCCATCCGAAGAGAAATTCCAGTTTTCAGCAGACATTCCGGAATTTACACCATAATTATAGCTATACCCCACCATTGCACGGATCTGATGATTCTTGATACGTGTAGAGAAATTTGTTACCCATTCCAGATTGTTAGTCGTACTTTTGTCGAAGTCACGGCTGGCTTTTCCGGTGACACCATCATTTACGTTAGAACCATAAGTAGACGGTGTAAACCATCCGTTAAATTTATCAACTTGATATTGAGAAATAGTGACCTGCGACTTCAATACCATGTCCGGATTCTTCGGATTAAACAGAGGCAGCAGATTAACGGCAGCCGTAGCATTCCATTCCAGCAACTTAATTTCCGTACCATTCTCTTCTTCATTCAATTGCTCTACGATATTAGAACCTTCCGTTCCACTGGGAAAACGATAGTACCCATTAGCCGATTCCGAATCATAAATAGGCATTGTCGGATTGTTTTTAATAGCATTGCTATATACATTGGCTGATTTGTTCCGGTCGATAACACGAGGAGTTATATTAGCAGAAAACGTGAATAGCCCGTCTTTGGTTGTATGGTTAATATTGGCACGTGCTCCATATTCACGACGGTCGGAACGCAAATCAATACCACGGGCATTACGATAGTCGGCGGTCACCCGATAGTTGGTTCTCGCATTACCGCCGGAAAATGTCAATGTATGCATGTGAGTCACCCCCAATTGAGTAACGGCATCAAACCAGTCTGAATCAGCTCCCATATCGGAAAGCGGATTAGACACTGTGCGATAAGCACGGTATTCTTCCGCATTCATGATGTCGAGTTCTTTTTTAGCTTTATTAAAAGTAACGGAAGTACTATAGGTTGTATGAACCTGTCCATCTTTGGTCCCTTTCTTTAGATTAATCAGGATAACCCCGTTACTACCCCGCGTACCATAGATCGCAGAAGCAGCACCGTCTTTCAATACATCAATCGATTCAATATCGGCAGGGTTAATATTCGTCATATCACCTCCCGGCACTCCGTCTACCACAATTAACGGTCCTAAACCTGCATTACGGGAAGAGACACCACGAATCTGAATACTTCCTTGATTGTTCGGATCGGCCAGAGCTGTGTTAGAAACCGAAACGCTGGAAACTTTCCCCTGCAAAAGCATGGAGGCATCGAGGCTGGATATCTGATTCAGATCTTTCGCACCTATATGCGAAATAGCCGAAGTCATTTCTTTCCGTTTCATCGTACCGTAACCCACCACTACCACTTCATTCAAAGCGGTCGATTCTTCTTTCAATACGATCTTCAATAACTGGCCGTTTTTAACAGCCACTTCTTGTGTTTCATAACCGATATAAGACACTTTCAGGTGTCCATTCTTAGGTACGTTCACCAGAAATTTACCGTCTATATCTGTAATAGTACCCTGCTTCGATTCTACGACTACTACGGAAGCGCCAATAACTGGTTCGCCCTTTTCGTCCGTCACCGTACCTGACACCTTACTTTCCTGCTGAACTTCCAAAGAAGCTCCCTTTACCTGTATACCGGAAAACAGTATCAGCAGTATACCTAACAGACAGGTACACGTTTTGAAATGAATATTCTTCATAAATAAATGATTTTATGTTAGATGATAAAGTTAACGCAATCCTCTTGCTTGTAAAGCGGAGATTAATACTTCCGGTGCATCTGTCTGTATCATACGTACTTCAGGATAAATCTGAAGAAGCTCATCCAGATAAGTCGTATTTATATCATATTCAGGTATCAATCCGGATAATACATGAAGCATATTGACTGTAGGAATCATTCCCTCACTGACGGCAGTTCCTATAGGAGTACTTTGCCCGTCGGGAGCATAAGAATATTGCACGAAGTAATTGCCCGGAAGCCCAACCAGAGGTTTGTAAGCGCTTTGTGCCCATGTGTACACGTGTGCCTTTTTAGAAATAGACAACACTTCTTCTGCTTTCTGGCTACTGTTACAATAGAAAAAGACTTGTTCCATCATATCCAGTTCCTTGACAACATTCATCACTTCTTGGGTAGAGGCTGTACGTGGAGAATAATCCAGATTGAAATATATTTTTCCACGCCCTGCTTTCAGAAACTCTTCCAATGTGGGCATCTTCTCATCGGTCACCCTTCCATTCCGGTCCAACAGATTATATTGCTGAATTTCAGCATAAGTCATTTTCGTAATATCCCCTGTGCCGTTAGTCGTAGCATTGATTGTCTGGTCATGGCACACCATAACTACTCCATCGCTTGTGAGATGAGTGTCACATTCAATCACATCCGCTCCTGCATTGATGGCAGCTTCTACAGCAGATACCGAATTTTCGGGAATAGTCTTGTCTGTTGTATGAGAGCGATGCGTCATAGCCCATACCATTTTGTTATCTGCATCCCTGAATTGCTTCATGGCTTCTGTCAGCGCCAATAGGTCGTAAATACGGATCCTTTTCTGTACTACGCGCTCACCCGCTGTCACTAACATCGTGTAGTCACCACTTTGTGTATAAGCATGAGTGATAGGCGTAGCAGCTTTCCCTTCCTTGACCGTTCCGTCACCAAAGTCGACAGTAATGTCAGTATTACTATCGATATTGTTAAACACCACTTCCACTACCTCTTTCAGCATAGCACGGGTGCTCGTTTGCAGATAAGGATTCTTTTTTACGGGATCATCATCTGAACATGCCATAAAACTAATTCCGCATAAAACAATTAAACTGTATGCATATTTTATAGCCAGTAATTTTAAAATTCTTCTCTTTATAAGAAGAAAGGACAATAGATTTTCATTTCTCATTGCGCGTTTTACATTAGTTGATTTATTTAATAGATTACGTTGCAAACATAAGTAATACGCACTAAAAAAAAGGAAAAAAAACATTCAATAAAAGATGAGAATTTTTCTTTTCGTGAAAAAGAAGACCATTTGAATAAGAAAAGAAAGAAACGGGCTCTTTTTGAATAAAACGGGCGTATTGCAAAAAGTACGCCCCCTATTTTCATTTGCGTTCAGGAGTGCCTGACGGTTTGCGAAGCGGGAATCCTTCTTTCTGCGGAATTCCTAAAACAGGGATTCCTTCCTTATCCCACTCTATTTTCTGCATACGCGGCGTCCGGCTATCCAAAACAAGCATATCATACAAACTCTTGCGGGCGTGATAAAGCATATACCATTCCTTACCGTCAGGTGAAGGAATAAAACAGATACTACCGGGTCCATATACATGATTTTCCGGTGCTTGCTTAAACACAGGCTCCGGTGCCTTTTTCCAAGAAGCCGGATTCAGCAGATCGCTGTCAGTATCGGCAGTCAGCAGTCCTACACAGTAGTAAGGAGTCCAATTACCACTTGCCGAATAATAAATCAATAACTTATCTTTCTTCAAAGAATAGAAGAATTGCGGTGCTTCATTGACACGAATCGGATAGGCAGTTTTATTACCATCTATACTGATCCACTGACATTCCCATTCATATTCTGGTTCGGAAATCAAAATACGGTCAGAAGCCAGTGTCCATGGGTTCTCCATTTCGGCAATATAAATACATTGATTTTCCTGATAAACTCTACGTTTCTGCCATCCACACCAGATTAAATAACGCTTTCCTCCATGTTCAAAAGTACTGGCATGAATTGCCCAATTATTATCTTCATCAGTTGATATTCTTCCCTTCATGACAAATTCCCCTTTCATCGGGTCAGCAGACTCATTCTCAAGCACATAAATCTGACGATTATCAATATTTCCATCATCCGCACAACAATAAATATACCATTTATTATTAATGTAATGTATTTCAGGTCCCCAAAGATGAAATGCGTTTGACGAATTTTGAGGTACCCACACATCTTTCTGGGATGCTTCCGCCAACCGGGTTATATCATCTGTTGCCCATAAAGTGATGCGGTCGCTCATACTTTGGGTATAATAATATATTCCGTTATGGAATACCGCCCATGGGTCTCCTCCTCTTGACAAAAGCGGATTCGTATAAACAGGTACGGAATCGAGGTCTACCCGCTCATGTGTTTTTTTATTCTGACCGGATGAGCAACCCACTAAAAGAATAAGGAGAAAATACAATAAAATTCGCATAGTAATACTTATAATATATATAAATAATAGCCTGTTAAATGACCAATTAAGAAATTCAAGACAGATACAACGAAAATGGGACGGCAATATATAACAAAAGTGTTGAACCTGCAAACAAAGAAAGTGAAAAAACAAATCAAAACAGCCCTTTACAAGCAGCAATATATGAAATAATTATTTTTCCGGCAATTTGGTTGATTCTCGCTATTTATTGGCAAATAATCAACCTTTATTTCATTGATTTTTCATCATTTTTGTGGCATAACTTTAATATTTATAGACATGAATTCCAAAATAGTATTCTTTTTCATGATTATGTGTTGCTGTTCAGTAACCTTATTTGCTCAAACAAATACGGGCAAAAAACAGACAAGTACTAATCCGGTTTTTGACGGTTGGTATGCAGATCCCGAAGGAGTCGTTTTCGGTGATAAATACTGGATTTATCCGACTTATTCAGCTCCTTTCGAACAACAATTGTACATGGATGCCTTTTCTTCCCCAGATTTGGTACACTGGAGAAAACACCCGAAAGTCCTTTCTGTCGAAAATATCAGCTGGTTAAGGAATGCTTTATGGGCACCTGCCGTGATAGAAGCAAATGGGAAATATTATTTCTATTTTGGAGCAAACAACATATATCATGAGAGTGAAGTGGGAGGTATAGGTGTGGCTGTAGCCGATCGTCCGGAAGGTCCTTTCAAGGATGCGCTCGGAAAGCCGCTGATTGGCAAGATCGTGAACGGAGCGCAACCTATTGACCAGTTTGTATTCAAGGACGATGACGGTCAGTATTATATGTATTACGGCGGTTGGGGACATTGCAATATGGTGAAGATGGGATCTGATCTAATCAGTATCGTACCTTTTGAAGACGGAACAACTTATAAAGAAGTGACTCCGGAAAATTATATAGAAGGACCTTTTATGCTTAAACACAATGGCAAATATTATTTCATGTGGTCAGAAGGCGACTGGACAGGCCCCGATTATTGTGTAGCGTATGCCATTGCGGATTCGCCTTTTGGTCCGTTCAAAAGAGTCGGAAAGATTCTGGAGCAGGACACTAAAATAGCTAATGGTGCCGGACATCATTCCATTATCAAAGGTCCGGGAAAGGATGAATGGTATATTGTCTATCATCGCCGCCCTTTGGGTGAAACCGATGGGAACTACCGCATTACTTGCATTGACCGAATGTATTTTAATAAAAACGGTACTATCAAACCTGTAAAAATGACCTCCGGCGGAATAAAAGCCAGCCCATTGCGCTAACCAGTTATTTATTATAGCGATGAAACTTAAAATAATATCCATGAAAAAGTCCTTATTAGTCTTAGCTTTATTGTTTTCATTGGTATCCTTTGCTCAATCTCCGGTCGATAAATCTTTTCCTCCGGAAGAGTTGTTTGCTCTAGGATCTTACTATTACCCCGAGCAATGGGATTCCTCCCAATGGGAACGTGATTTGAAGAAAATGTCGGAGATGGGGATCAAGTTCACCCATTTTGCGGAGTTTGCCTGGGCCATGATAGAACCGGAAGAAGGAAAGTATGATTTTGAGTGGCTGGATCGTGCCGTCTCTTTAGCAGATAAATATGGTCTGAAGGTAATTATGTGTACTCCTACTCCCACACCTCCCGTCTGGCTGTCAAAAAAGTACCCCGATATATTGATTCAGCGGGATAATGGCATTTCCATTCAGCATGGGAGACGTCAGCATGCTTCCTGGAGTAGCGACCGATACCGTCGTTATGTAGAAAACATTGTTTCCTGTCTGGCAATGCGTTATGGCAATCATCCTGCTGTTATCGGCTGGCAGATTGACAATGAGCCGGGACACTACGGAGTA
>NZ_JADPLO010000110.1:0-8943 GCF_015667765.1 Bacteroides sp. 1001302B_160321_D4
ACGCTCCAACTATTTATCAACTAGTGCATTACACGCGTTTGGTTGCAGGTGGCAGATGTTTTCATGTTTTTTCAACTTTATAGAGGAGGATTACGCATTAAAATTAGGGTCACAACCGTAAGTCATAAAACAAATTCACCTTTGTGTCCTCCGTGTCCTCTGTGGTGAAAAGAAGCATTGAATAAATGAAAGAAGAGCGGTGAATGATAAGGAAATCTCCCGTTCATCCACCGCTCTTTATCTTATAATACTGATATAAGCTGAACTCCTAAAAATAAAAAGATTAGATTGAAAGCTCTTTCAATACAGTGACAAGATCTCTCTTGATTGGTTTATCATTCTTAATAGCCTTGCTGAACGGTACGTAAACGATTTCATCATGTTCGATTCCGATCATTACGTTACGTTGATCTTCCATAATAGCATCGATAGCAGCAGCACCGAGGCGGCTTGCCAGGATACGGTCGTGGGCAGTCGGGCTACCACCACGTTGCAAGTGACCTAAGATCGTCACACGTACATCGTATTGCGGGTATTCGTTTTTCACACGTTCGGCATAATGCATGGCTCCTCCGGTCAGTTCGCTTTCGGCTACCAATACAATACTACTGTTTTTTGATTTACGGAATCCGTTCTTGATAAACTCTTCCAGTTGGTCGACTTCCGTACTGAATTCCGGAATAATAGCAGCTTCCGCTCCCGAAGCGATCGCTCCGTTCAATGCAAGGAAACCGGCGTCACGTCCCATCACTTCTACAAAGAACAAACGTTCGTGTGAAGTGGCCGTGTCACGAATCTTATCCACAGCGTCCAATATCGTATTTAATGCAGTGTCATATCCGATGGTAGTATCTGTACCGTAAAGGTCATTATCAATAGTTCCCGGCAGTCCGATACATGGAACATCAAATTCCTGTGCAAAGATGCGTGCACCTGTCAGTGAACCGTCTCCACCAATGATAACCAAGGCGTCAATGCCTTCTTTTTTCATATTATCATAAGCCAACTGGCGACCTTCCGGAGTCGTGAACTCTTTACAACGGGCTGTTTTCAGGATAGTACCACCCAACTGGATGATATTACTCACATTCTGACTCTTAAATTCTTTGATTTCACCTGTGACCAGACCTTTATAGCCTCTGTATATACCTTTGACTTGCAATCCATTGTAGATAGCTGCACGTGTCACTGCACGTATAGCAGCGTTCATTCCCGGAGCATCACCTCCGGAGGTCAAAATTCCGATACACTTAACTGTTCCCATATAACAATCTCTCATTAATTAGTTTGACGCGGCAAATGTACAATAAAAAGTTGAAAGCAGCGGTTATGAAGTTTTTTTTCGTATGAAGAAAACATTAAAAATGTTCAAATAGCCCTTTCTTGCTTTCTTTTTATTCATTCGTGTTACTTTGCCGTTTTTTCTTATGTTGCTTTGCTATTATTCTTTATATGAATAAAGCAATTATTCTTTGATAAGCGTCCGAATGTGATTGTAAATCTTCTCCATCAACCATTTTGGAGTAGAAGTCGCCCCACATACACCAATCGATTTTACGTTTTGAAGAAGAGAAGGATCGATTTCTTTCTCGTTATCTATCAAATGCGAATTAGCGTTCACTTTCAAACATTCTTCAAACAGCATCTTTCCGTTCGAACTCTTTTTGCCGCTGACGAAGAAGATCAAATCGTGTGTAGCCGCAAACTCCCGGAGCTTAGGCATACGGTTGGCAACCTGACGGCAGATTGTATCATAATATTCGAAAGTCGCCTCCGGTGAAATATGTTGTTTGAAGTATTCTACGATTTCTTGAAATTCGTCCAGTGACTTGGTTGTCTGTGAGAAAAGGCGGATACTTTTATTTAAATCCAGCTTTTTGGCTTCCTCTGCCTTTTCAATCACAATTGCTTTTCCGTCTGTCTGCCCTACCAGTCCCAGCACTTCAGCGTGTCCGCTCTTGCCGTAGATGACAATTTGTTTTTCTTCGTCACTGTCTGCCAGATAGCCTTGTCGGATGCGTTTCTGCAAACGTAATACAACCGGACAGGTCGCATCGATAATCTCGATATTATTTTCACGGGCAATCATATAAGTTTCCGGTGGCTCTCCATGCGCCCGGAGCAATACTTTTGCATTTTTCAATTGCTTGAATTCTTCCCGATTGATAGTGATTAATCCCATCGTTTTCAGCCTGTCCACTTCCCGGCTATTATGCACAATGTCTCCGAGGCAATAGAGTGTTTCTCCCTTTGCCAACTCTTCTTCTGCCTTATGAATGGCTGTCACCACACCAAAGCAGAAGCCGGAACCTTCGTCTATCTCTACCTTGATCATAAAACAAACTATTTACTTACCTTATTAAATTGTTCGAAAAGCCATTTTTTCTGCTCTTCAATCGATAAGTCGGTATTATCCAGGAGCAGCGCATCTTCTGCTTTGCGCAACGGACTTACTTCCCGGTTTTGATCGATATAATCCCGTTGTTTCACATTTTCCAGAATCTCGTCGAAGCTGGCTTCCTGTCCCTTTGCTTTCAGCTCGTCATAACGGCGTTGAGCACGGATTTCGGGAGTGGCGGTTACAAATATTTTCAGTTCCGCATCCGGGAAAACAGTGGTACCTATGTCCCGGCCATCCATGACAATCCCCTTCTCATTTCCCATTGCTTGTTGTTGAGCTACCATTGCTTCACGTACGAAGTCGAGCGTACTGATAGGACTCACTTTGGAAGAAACCTCCATCGAACGGATTTTATTCTCTACATTCACACCGTTGAGATAAGTGTCGGGACGTCCGGTTTCCTTATTCAGCCGGAACGATATATGAATGTCCTTAATTTCTTTTTTCAGCCTCTCCGTATCGATAACGTCTCCGTCGAAAATTCCGTTTTCTATACTATATAAAGTGACCGCACGATACATGGCTCCGCTGTCAATGTAAATGTAGCCCACTTCACGGGCCAGATCTTTAGCCATTGTGCTTTTTCCGCAAGAGGAAAAACCATCGATTGCAATTGTTATCTTTTTCATATTCAGTTTATCTGATTTGTTCGCCAAAGATACGGTAAATTTGAAAATCAACCATAAGTTTGCCGTTAAAAGGAGCAAGACAAGTACGAAAGAATTAAAAAAGTTAAAAAGCCGGATAAAAAGAGGCAAAGAGGGGAACGAATACATGAAAATGTACTATATTTGCCCGGAGACACATGAAAGGACACTTTTTTTTAATCATTATATTAATAAATTTATGGAAGTTAAAAAATCACCCAAAGCAGACCTGGAAGGCAAGAAGTCTACATGGTTGCTCGTTGGTTACGTGGTAGTTCTAGCTTTCATGTTCGTGGCGTTCGAATGGACCCAGCGTGACGTGAAGATTGATACAAGCCAGGCAGTAGCTGATGTCGTGTTTGAAGAGGAAATTATTCCTATTACCGAAACCCCTGAACAAGCAGCTCCACCACCACCTGAAGCTCCAAAAGTAGCAGAATTGCTGGAGATTGTGGATGATAAAGCTGATATTGAGGAAACAACAACTATTATCAATGAAGATAACCAAGCTCGTGTAGAAGTAAAATATGTGCCTGTACAAGTTGTTGAAGAAGAACCGGAAGAACAGACTATTTTCGAGGTTGTAGAAAACATGCCGGACTTCCCGGGCGGACAAGCAGCTTTAATGCAGTATCTGGCAAAGAATATTAAATATCCGACTATCGCACAGGAAAACGGAACTCAAGGACGTGTTATCGTACAGTTCGTTGTTAACAAAGACGGTAGTATCGTAGATGCGAAGGTTGTACGTAGCGTTGACCCGTATCTGGATAAAGAAGCCCTCCGTGTGATTAATACCATGCCGAAGTGGAAACCAGGTATGCAGCGCGGAAAACCGGTACGTGTTAAATTTACGGTTCCTGTGATGTTTAGATTGCAGTAATTTGTAATAATATAAATTAGGAGGCTGCTTTCGGCAGCCTCTTTTTATTCATTAATTTTTTTATTCATCATGTTTACAGCTTCTCAATTACTTGATAAGATAAATCATCATATTTCTGAAATTCAGTTTACCCGGACGCCGAAAGGACTTTATGAACCGATTGAATATATCCTTTCTCTGGGTGGGAAGCGGATACGTCCTGTGTTAATGTTGATGGGATATAACTTGTATCGGGAGGATGTAGCGTCTATATACGATCCAGCCACTGCAATTGAAGTTTACCACAACCACACCTTGTTGCATGATGATTTGATGGATCGTTCGGATGTGCGCAGAGGCAAACCTACTGTACACAAAGTATGGAACGATAACACTGCTGTTCTTTCGGGAGATGCTATGTTGATTCTGGCATTTCGCTATATGACGGGATGTCCGCAGGAACATCTGAAAGAAGTGATGGATTTATTCAGTCTGACTACACTTGAGATCTGTGAAGGGCAGCAACTGGATATGGAATTTGAGTCCCGCTGTGATGTGACAGAAGACGAATACATTGAAATGATTCGTTTGAAAACGGCTGTGTTGCTTGCTGCTAGTCTTAAAATCGGTGCAATTTTGGCAGGAGCGACTGCTGAAGATGCAGAGAATCTTTATCATTTTGGGATGCATATCGGAGTTGCGTTCCAATTGCAGGATGATTTGTTGGATGTATATGGAGACCCGGAAGTGTTCGGGAAGAAGATAGGCGGAGACATTCTTTGCAATAAAAAAACATATATGCTTATCAAAGCACTGGAGCACGCAGATGAAAAGCAGCAGGAAGAATTGAATCGTTGGTTGAATGCAGAGACTTTTCAACCAGCAGAAAAAATAGAAGCGGTAACTGAAATCTATAATCAGTTGAATATCCGTAATGTCTGCGAAAACAAAATGCGCGAATATTACACCCTTGCTATGGAAAGTCTGGCTGCAGTCGCCGTTGCAGAAGACAGGAAAAAAGAATTGAAGAATCTTGTGAAATTATTAATGTATCGTGAAATGTAGCTAAGTGTCAGAGATATGCCTTACAGACGATTACCAAATACTGATCAAGCAAGAGTTCGGGCGTTGAAAGCGGCAGTCGAAAAGGGGGAGATGTATAACGTACGTGACTTGGCTATTACATTAAAGACATTATTTGAGGCACGTAATTTCTTACATCGGTTCGAGGCTGCGCAAATTTATTATACACAGTGTTACAACAACCAGTCGCGTGCCAGCCGTAAGCATCAGATGAACGTGAAGACCGCCCGGTTGTATATCTCTCATTTTATCCAAGTACTCAATTTGGCAGTACTTCGCGATGAAATCAAAGTGGCGCATAAAGAATTATATGGCCTGCCTGCTTCAAACACAGTGCCGGACCTGTTGAGTGAAGCCGCACTGGTAGAGTGGGGGAAGAAAATAATTGAAGGCGAACAACAAAGAACAACTCAAGGCGGCATACCTATTTATAATCCGACTATTGCACGTGTAAAAGTGCATTATGATATTTTTCTGGAAAGCTACGAACGGCAGAAAAACTATCAGGCATTAACCAGTCGCAGTCTTGATGAATTGGCATCCATGCGTGGGCGTGCAGATGAATTGATTCTGGATATCTGGAACCAGGTAGAAGCTAAATATCAGGATGTCACTCCCAATGATACCAGATTAGAAAAATGTCGCGACTACGGACTGATATATTATTATCGTTCCAGCGAGAAAGTAAAAGAAGAAAAAGAAATATCATGCTGATAGATACTCATTCTCACCTTTTTGTTGAAGAATTTACCGAAGACCTGCCGCAGGTGATGGAACGTGCACGGAAAGCGGGAGTTTCCTATATTTTCATGCCCAACATAGACAGTACCACCATTGATGCTATGTTGTCAGTGTGTAGGGATTATCCGGGTTTTTGCTATCCGATGATCGGGCTGCACCCGACTTCCGTCAATGAATCCTATGAACAGGAATTAGCAGTTGTACGCAAGTACTTGTCGACTTCTAATGAATTTGTGGCTATCGGAGAAATAGGCCTCGACCTTTATTGGGACAAGACTTTTCTGAAAGAACAAATTTTGGCTTTTGAAAAGCAAATAGAGTGGGCATTAGAGTATGACCTTCCGATTGTAATTCATTCAAGAGAAGCATTTGAATATATATATAAGGTAATGGAGCCCTATAAAAAGACGCCATTGACCGGCATTTTTCATAGTTTCACCGGGACATCGGAAGAAGCGGCGAAATTGTTGGAATTCGAAGGATTTATGTTAGGTATTAACGGAGTCGTTACTTTTAAGAAATCGACTTTACCGGAAACACTGACGACAGTTCCTTTGGAACGCATTGTGCTCGAAACCGACTCCCCTTATTTAGCTCCTGTGCCGAACCGGGGGAAGAGAAATGAGAGCGCCAATGTAAAAGACACACTTATGAAGGTGGCGGAGATTTATCAGATAACTCCAGAGCACGTAGCAGAGGTCACTTCTGTTAATGCGCTAAAAGTGTTTGGAATCCGCAAATAAGGTTCGAAAGGTTTTAAATTATATTAATTTGCAGTATTTATTCAAGATAAAAGAGGGAGAATGCTTCAAGAAAAGAAAAAAAAGAATACATTTGTAGCTGAAAATGCAGAAAACATGCAGGGAGAGATGCTCGAGTGGTTGAAGAGGCACGCCTGGAAAGCGTGTATACGCCAAAAGTGTATCCGGGGTTCGAATCCCCGTCTCTCCGCAGACATGAAAAAGAGAAGAGAAGTAAATACAATAATAATAATCAATTAATTAATCTTAAAAATTAGACACACAATGAAAAAGTTATTTGCAATTGTTGCTGTGATTGGGGCCTTCACTTTTGGCTCAATTCAACTTGCTCAGGCTCAAGATGCTCCTGCAGCAGAACAAACTGAACAACAAGCTGCTCCTGCCGCTGAAGCTACTACTGCTGCTGCTGCTCCTGCTGCAGAAGAAGGTGGTATTCACAAGGAAATCAAAGTTAAATTCATCGAAGGTACTGCATCTTTCATGAGTTTGGTAGCTATCGCTTTGGTGATCGGTTTGGCTTTCTGTATCGAACGTATCATTTATTTGAGTTTGGCTGAAATCAACACAAAAAAATTCATGGCATCTATCGAAGCTGCTTTGGAAAAAGGTGATGTTGAAGCTGCTAAAGACATTGCTCGTAACACCAGAGGTCCGGTTGCTTCTATCTACTATCAAGGTCTGATGAGAATTGATCAGGGTATTGATGTAGTTGAGAAGTCAGTTGTATCTTACGGTGGTGTACAGGCTGGTTACCTTGAAAAAGGATGTTCTTGGATCACACTGTTTATCGCAATGGCTCCGTCACTCGGATTCTTGGGTACTGTAATCGGTATGGTGCAGGCATTTGATAAAATCCAGCAGGTAGGTGATATCTCTCCGACGGTTGTTGCAGGTGGTATGAAAGTTGCCTTGATTACAACTATCTTCGGTTTGATCGTAGCATTGATCCTTCAGGTATTCTACAACTATGTACTTGCTAAGATTGAAGCTCTGACTAGCGAAATGGAAGATTCTTCTATCTCTTTGTTAGACATGGTAATCAAATATAACTTGAAATACAAAAAATAATCGAAGATGAGTAAGTTAACATATAGAGCATCGTATTATGCACTTTATGCGATGTTTGCCATCATCCTGATCGTATTGTGCCTTTTCTTCTTGGGAGGAGATGCAACAGGCGATGCAGTGATTGCGGGAGTAGATCCCGAGATGTGGCAGCCGGCTCAAACAGACGCCTTACTTTATTTGATGTATGCTTTGTTTGGCATTGCCATTGCAGCTACTATACTTGGTGCAATATTCCAATTTGGAGCAGCCTTGAAAGATAATCCGGCAAATGCTATCAAATCTTTACTTGGTTTGGTTCTTTTAGTTGTTGTTTTAGTTGTTGCTTGGTCTATGGGTGACGGAACACCAATGCAGATTCAGGGCTATAGCGGTACAGACAACGTTCCTTTTTGGCTGAAAATAACTGATATGTTCCTTTATTCTATTTACATCCTGTTGTTTGTAACAGTTGTTGCAATCATCGTGAGTGGCATAAAGAAGAAATTATCCTAATCAATTGAGTAATTCTCAATTAAATAAGTAATAACAATGGCAAGAGGAAAAAGAAAAGTTCCTGATATTAACTCAAGTTCTACGGCGGATATCGCTTTCTTGTTGCTGATCTTCTTCTTGATTACAACATCAATGGATACGGACCGTGGTTTGGCAAGACTTTTGCCTCCACCGCCCGAAGATCAAGATCAGGATAATACTGATAAAATCAAAGAACGTAACGTATTGCAGGTATACTTGAATAAAGATGATGCTTTGATGTGCGGTAATGATTATATCGGTGTTGATCAGTTGAGAGAGAAAGCTAAAGAATTTATTGCTAACGTTGCTAACGCAGAACATATGCCTGAAAAAACACAAAAGAATGTAGAATTCTTTGGCACATATCTGGTTAATGACAAGCACGTAATTTCTTTGCAGAATGACCGTGGATCTTCTTATCAGGCTTATATCAGCGTGCAGAACGAATTGGTGGCTGCATACAATGAATTGAGAGACGAGTTGGCTGAACAGAAATTTGGAACTACATATGCGGAATTGAATGACGATCAGCAAAAAGCGATTCGTGAAATTTATCCGCAACGAATTTCTGAAGCAGAACCTAAAAAATACGGAGAAAAAAAGAAGTAAGTAATGGGAAAATTTAATAAGACTGGTAAACGTGAAATGCCGGCATTGAATACTTCTTCGTTGCCTGACCTTATCTTTACCTTGTTGTTCTTCTTTATGATTGTAACAACAATGCGTGAGGTAACGTTAAAGGTACAGTTTACACTTCCGCAAGGTACTGAACTCGAAAAACTGGAGAAGAAATCGCTGGTAACATTCATCTATGTAGGAGAACCTACGCAGGAATATCGCGCAAAAATGGGTACTGAAAGTCGTATT
>NZ_JADPLO010000111.1:0-8310 GCF_015667765.1 Bacteroides sp. 1001302B_160321_D4
TTTGATGCGTAATCCTCCTACCATAAAGTTGAAAAAACATGAAAACATCTGCCACCTGCAACGAAAAGCGTGTAATGCACTAGTTGATAAACAGTTGGAGCGTTGCAGATACCTGCGACAGATAGGTTGCAGATAAAGTATCTGCAACACAGTATAAACCTTACATAAGCTAATTCTCCAGGAGTGCAAAAGTTTATTGTATACATTAACTTCCCGTTTCCAGGCGGGGAACTGTCGTTTCCGGCATTAGAAACTACAGTTTCCACGGCAGGAAACGAGAGTTTCTAAGGCGGGAAACGACAGTTTCTACGTAAGGATACTGTCGTTTCCCCGTAGAGTCACCCCAATTATCCCATAGCTTTGCACAAAGGAATCAAGGCTTTTTCTTTGATTATATAACGTGTTGCAGATAAAGTATCTGCAACCTATCTGCCACAGGTATCTGCAACGCTCCAACTATTTATTAGCTAGTGTGTTACACGCTTTTCGTTGCAGGTGGCAGATGTTTTTATGTTTTTCAACTTTATAGTAGGAAAAAAATTCATTCATTTCCGCACCCGTTACGAACCTATTCTTAGGAGATAGAGTTCCCCTGAACCAAATTCCCTGATTTACAACTGTTCCCCAAAGCTTCAAATAAAAACAATTATGACACCATACCATTTGGTACGATGTCATAATCTTAGTAGAACCATGCCAAGAAACCGAAGTCATAATGGCATGATGAAATTACACTAACCTAATTTATTTATTTTTCTTCCAAAGCTTGCTCATATCTTCCAGTGTCTTACCTTTCGTTTCGGGTACCCAACGCCAAACGAAGATGGCAGCAGCCACACAGATTATGCCATATAAACTATATGCAAACATCGGGCTGAAGTCGTACAGTGCCGGGAAAGTAGAAGATACAATGTAATTGAATATCCATTGGAATGCTACGGCGATTGCTACCGCTTTACCACGGATCGTGTTCGGGAATATTTCCGAGATCAACACCCAGCAAATCGGCCCCCAAGACATCATAAAGAATGCTGCATACACAATCACTGAAAGCACCGGAAGAACACCCTTTATTGCCATGCTATCACACATTGCTACCGCAAATGCACCTACAGCCATACCAATAGAACCGATTATCAATAGTGGTTTACGTCCGAAGCGGTCTACAGTGAAGATTGCAACCAATGTAAAGACAATGTTTACAATACCCATAATAACTGTCTGCATCATGCCACCTCCTTCTGCACCTGCATTTTCGAAAATACGAGGAGCATAATAAAGTACCGCATTAATACCGATAGCCTGTTGGAATACAGAAAGCAAAATACCGATCACAATTACTGCCACTCCATAAGTAAAGATTTTCTCTGTCTTTTCATGAGCAGTAGCTTTAATATCATTAAGAATTTCCTGTGCTTTTGTCTTACCATTGATCTTTTCAAGGATCGAATAAGCCTTTTCATCCTGCTGTATCAATACAAGATAACGAGGAGTCTTGGGAACAAAGAACAATAACAAACCGAAGAAAGCGGCAGGGAAAGCTTCCGAACCGAACATGTAACGCCATCCTTCATAAACGGTCCACATATCAGATTCAGCACTAACAGACAGTACACCGGCTGCATCTTTCAAAATAATAGGATTTTGATGGTCGCCCATAATCAGGAAATTCACGAAGTATACTACCAACATACCGAAGATGATAGCAAACTGGTTACACGATACAAGCGTTCCACGAATATTGGAAGGAGCAATTTCAGCAATATACATCGGACAGACTGCAGAAGCCAGTCCAACACCGATACCGCCCAAAACACGATACAAATTAAAAGCAATCAGCAAATCCATGTTCGGCTTTCCATATTCGAAAAACAAGACTTCCGGATAATAGGAACCTAATGCTGAAAGGAAAAAGAGTACGGCAGCAAGCCTTAGAGAATTACGACGTCCCAAACGGGAAGCAAATATACCGGAGATCGCACCACCCAGTACACAGCCAATCAATGCGCTGGAAGATGTGATTCCATGCATTACTTTATTGTATTGAAAATCAGAGGCCGAAAGGAAAAAAGCCTCCAAGCCTTTCTCTGCACCGGAAATAACCGCTGTATCGTATCCGAAAAGCAGTCCTCCCAAAATGGCGACAGAGGTTATCGAATATAGGTAGAGTTTACTACCTTCGTTCGTTGTATTAATCATGGTTATAAGTAGATAAAGTAGTGTTGTAGTAGTTGGATTTATATCACCACAGATTTCACAGATTGACACAGATAAAATTCAAAATAAGAGAGAAGAAAATCAATCTGTGACAATCCGTGTAATCTGTGGTGGGGTTAATTAGCAATACATATTCAGAATTGCTTCATAAAGTTCTTGTTTACCGCTAGTCTGTTTCGGTTCACCGTTTGCTTTTGCATAAGCAACTACATCTTCCAAAGTCAACTTGCCATCTTCAAACTCCTTACCTTTACCGCCATCAAATGAAGCGTAACGGTCAGCCAGCATTTTCTTATAGGGAGATTCGTTCAGCAGAGCAGCTGCGCTTTCCAATGCACGAGCCATAGCGTCCATACCTGCGATGTGAGCGATGAAGATATCTTCCAGGTCAGTAGAGTTACGACGAGTTTTAGCGTCGAAGTTTGTTCCACCGTTACCCAAACCGCCGTTGCGGATAATTTGCATCATAGCTTGTGTCAGTTCGTAGTTGTCAATCGGGAATTGGTCTGTATCCCAACCATTCTGATAATCACCACGGTTAGCGTCAATAGAACCCAACATGCCGTTGTCTACTGCTACTGCCAATTCGTGTTCGAAAGTGTGACCAGCCAAAGTTGCGTGGTTTACTTCAATGTTCACTTTGAAATCTTTATCCAAGCCATGAGCTTTCAGGAATCCGATTACTGTTTCTGTATCTACATCATACTGATGTTTTGTCGGTTCCATCGGTTTCGGTTCAATCAGGAAAGTACCTTTGAAACCACGGGCACGAGCATAATCACGAGCGATGGTCAGCATTTTTGCCAAGTGTTCTTTTTCACGTTTCTGATCTGTATTCAGAAGAGACATATAGCCTTCACGGCCACCCCAGAATACATAGTTCTGACCACCCAGTTCGATCGTTGCATCGATTGCATTCTTGATCTGAACAGCAGCACGAGCTACTACGTCAAAATCAGGGTTAGTAGCAGCACCGTTCATATAACGTGCATGGCCAAATACGTTGGCAGTACCCCACAACAGTTTGATGCCTGTTTCAGCTTGTTTCTGTTTTGCGTATGCTACGATTGCTTTCAAGTTAGCTTCGTATTCTTCGATGCTTGCACCTTCAGAAACCAAGTCTACATCGTGGAAACAGTAGTATTCGATACCCATTTTCTGCATGAATTCGAAACCTGCATCCATTTTATCTTTTGCAGCTTGTATAGCGTCAGCATTACTATTCCAAGGGAATTGTTTTGTTCCGCCACCGAATTGGTCGCCACCTTCAGCACACAAAGTATGCCACCATGCCATAGCGAATCTCAACCAATCTTTCATCTTCTTACCGTTGATAACCTTTTCAGCATCGTAGTAACGGAATGCCATCGGATTCTTACTATCTTTACCTTCGAACTTAATCTTTTCAATTCCCGGGAAAAATTCTTTTGTTGCCATAATTCTTTTATTTTTAAAATGGTTATTATTTAAATTGTTAATTATTTATCTGAAGACAGAACTGGAGCCGGTATGTTACCGGTCATCGACTTTTCAAGACGGTATTTCCATTTTGCGTACGCGTCAGCATATTCCTGTCGTTTTGCCACATTAGGCTCAATCACATCCAGTTTGTCAAGCGTAGCAAATGCCTCATTGTTATCCTTGTAGATACCTGCACCGATGCCCGCACCTTTCGCAGCGCCTACGGAACCATCCGTATCGTAAAGCTCGATAGTAGCTCCTGTGACTCCCGCCAAAGTATCGCGGAAGATAGAACTCAAGAACATATTAGCGTGTCCGGCATGGATCATCTTCACAGGAATTCCCATTTGCTCCATGATATCAATGCCATATTTAAAAGAGAATACAATACCTTCTTGAGCGGCACGGATAATGTGGTGTTTGCCATGCGTATTAAAATCCAGTCCACGGATACTGCAACCGATTTCTTTATTATTCAGCATACGTTCGGCACCGTTACCAAAGGGCAGGATACTGATTCCCGCACTGCCGATAGGCGCTTTGGAAGCCAATACATTCATTTCATTATAAGATATTCCTTCGGGAGCAATGTTGCGTTTCACCCATGAGTTGAGAATACCTGTTCCGTTGATGCAAAGCAATACTCCCAAACGTGTCTGATCTATGGTATGATTGACATGCGCAAAGGTATTGACGCGTGACTGCGGATCATAGTTCACTTCACCGTTCACGCCATAAACCACTCCCGATGTTCCTGCCGTAGAAGCAATCTCTCCAGGATTAAACACATTCAAAGAAAGGGCATTGTTAGGCTGGTCGCCTGCACGATAAGTAATCGGTGTCCCTTCTTTCAGTCCAAGCTCTTTGGCAGCTATTGCATTTACACGTCCCTGCTCTGCGAAGGTCGGTTTAATATCTGCAATCAAAGAAGAATCAAACCCGTAATAATCCATTAAGAAATCAGCCACCCGATTGTTCTTGAAATCCCAGAACATACCTTCCGAAAGCCCGGAAACAGTTGTACAGATTTCTCCACTCAACTTCATGGCAATATAATCGCCCGGCAGCATTATCTTATCAATCTGCTCATAGATGGCCGGTTCGTTTTCTTTAATCCACGCCAACTTGGAAGCGGTAAAATTTCCCGGTGAGTTCAACAAATGAGAAAGACATCTCTCCTCCCCGATTGTCTCAAACGCTTTCTGACCGTATGGCACCGCACGAGAGTCACACCAGATGATAGCAGGACGCAATACATGCTGATTCTTATCAACACAAACCAATCCGTGCATCTGATAAGAGATACCGATGGCTTTAATTTCAGCGGCACTAACTCCGGATTCGGTCATAATAGCCTGCGTGGACAACTTTAAGTTTTCCCACCAACTTTCAGGATCTTGTTCCGCCCATCCGGGATTCACTGCAATAATATTCGCTTCTGTTTTCGGAAAAAATGCCGAGGATACACATTTACCAGTCTCCGCATTTACCAAACTCGCTTTTACAGACGAGCTACCTATGTCATAACCTAATAGAAACATAATTTTATTTACGATTAAACGATTTACTATTTACGATTTACGCTCAATGTCCGACAATTAATGCTTTAACATTCAACGCCTAATACTTAATACTTGAACAGGGTCTACCTTCTTACCTTATTATATATCTTCTTATCAAATTTATAATAACGGGCAGCACGGTGAGCCACTCCTTGTTGTTTTTCTTCCAAAGGAACTACATATTCCATCATTGCTATTTTTTTATGGAAGTTACGCACATCCACGGCTTTGTCATATACTAATTCAAAAAGAGTCCTTAATTGTGCGGCTGTAAATTTACGCGGAAGCAGTTCGAACAACATGGAAGGATTAAATTCTACGAACTGACGAATATAAGTCATTGCCTCCTTTATAATCAGATTATGGTCGAAAGCCAGTGTTTTCACGTCTTTCAAAGCGACCCAGCAAGCCTGGTGATCGTCCAGATTCTTATCCAACGTACGATCTATCTTCACCATCGACAAATATGCAATGGTAACAATACGCTCCACTTTTGACTGCATAGCTCTTTCCAACCAGCGTACATCTTTCGGATTACTCGTTCTGTTTTTAGAACCAAATGCTTTAAACTGCATCAGATTCACATTTTTAAGTCCTGTCAGTTCATACAAAACTCGTTGTGCAGCTTCATCCAAGGCTTCATCCATATAGATAAGACTTCCGGGAAGTTTCATATCATGATATACTTCTCCATTATCCTCACCTGCACGTTTTACAAGCAACACTTTCAGTTGTTCTCCGTCAAAACCAATCACTACACAGTCTACTGATATATGATTGTTTGCTAAAGGTGTATTTTTCTGTAAATTTTGCATATCTATTTCTTTAAGACGATGCAAATATAGAGGCTAAAAACCATCAAAACAAAAATAAGAACTATGCTATAAAACATTGTTTTTCATATAAATACATATCATACATTCTACAATATGAATAGTTAGTGTTATCTTACGAATTACAATATGTATTTTAGTATTTCCACGGGTGAGTAATTGTATAAAGTACAAAAACTAGATGGACGCTTTATTATCAGTACTTTTCATATCTTTTCCAACAGACACCCGGAAAGGTACTTATTGTATTTTAAACGATATGTCATTTTGTACCTTATCGTTTTTTATTCTATCTTTGTCGGGTAAATATTAAAAAATCTAAAATGGAACGTCATCCAGTCATTTTATCCATTGCCGGCTCCGATTGTTCGGGAGGCGCAGGTATTCAGGCAGACATAAAAACAATCTCGGCTTTAGGAGGCTATGCAGCATCGGCCATTACTGCTATCACCGTACAAAACACACTGGGGGTACGTGCCGTACAGTCCATTTCTCCGGATATGGTTCGTGGACAAATAGAAGCCGTGATGGACGACCTGCAACCGGTTGCCATCAAAATAGGAATGATAAATGACATTCAGATCGTTCGTGTAATTTCCGACTGTCTACAAAAATATTCACCTGCATACGTCGTTTACGATCCGGTAATGGTGTCTACCAGCGGAAAGAAACTTATGACAGATGAAGCGATAGAAGAAATCAAAAAAGAACTTTTACCGCTTGTCACACTAATCACCCCTAATATTGATGAAGCAAAAGTACTTACAGGTAAAAGTATTCACAACATTCAGGATATGCAGACCGCTGCCAAAATGCTGACGGATGATTATCAGACTAATATCTTACTAAAAGGCGGACATCTGGAAGGAGACAATATGTGCGACCTTTTGCATACGTCCGAATTTATCTACCATATATATGAGGAGAAAAAAATAGAAAGCCATAATCTGCATGGAACGGGATGCACTCTCTCTTCCGCTATTGCCACCTATCTTGCCAAAGGCTATCCCATGCGAGAATCCATCCAGCATGCGAAAACATATATCACTCAAGCCATTATCGCAGGAAAAGAATTGAATATCGGCCATGGTAACGGCCCTTTATGGCATTTTCCGGACACCGTTGCACAAATGTGTACTTTTTGTGCGGTTGTATCATAAAAATACGTAACTTTGCACCCGCAATTAAAAATCAATTAAATAATAAAAATATGAAAGCATTTGTATTTCCCGGTCAAGGCGCTCAATTTGTAGGAATGGGTAAAGACCTGTATGAAAACTCAGCTTTAGCAAAAGAATTGTTTGAAAAAGCAAATGATATCCTCGGATATCGCATTACAGATATCATGTTCGACGGCACAGACGAAGATCTTCGTCAGACAAAGGTTACTCAACCTGCCGTTTTCCTTCACTCTGTTATTTCTGCTCTTTGCATGGGCGACGACTTCAAACCGGAAATGACTGCCGGCCACTCACTTGGTGAGTTCTCTGCATTGGTTGCTGCCGGTGCATTGAGTTTTGAAGATGGATTGAAACTTGTGTATGCACGTGCAATGGCTATGCAGAAAGCTTGCGAAGCTACTCCTTCCACCATGGCTGCTATTATCGCATTGCCGGATGAAAAAGTAGAAGAAATCTGTGCAGCAGTAAATGCAGAAGGTGAAGTTTGCGTACCGGCCAACTACAACTGCCCGGGACAAATCGTTATCTCCGGCTCTGTACCGGGTATCGAAAAGGCTTGCGAACTGATGAAAGCTGCCGGAGCAAAACGTGCTCTTCCGCTGAAAGTGGGTGGTGCTTTCCATTCTCCATTGATGGATCCTGCTAAAATAGAACTGGAAGCTGCTATCAAAGCTACCGAAATACATACTCCTAAATGTCCGGTATATCAGAATGTGGATGCACTTCCTCACACTGACCCTGCAGAAATCAAAAAGAATCTGGTTGCCCAATTGACTGCTTCCGTACGTTGGACACAATCAGTAAAGAATATGGTTGCTGACGGTGCTACTGATTTCACAGAATGTGGCCCGGGTGCCGTACTTCAAGGATTGATTAAAAAGATTGACGGTACTGTCAATGCTCACGGTATTGCATAAATATCCGTAAGCAGACTTTATCTTTAAATGATATAGAGCGTGTTGGTAATAGTTGCCAACACGTATTCTATGTTTCTATCCAAGTCATTTTATGAGTTTAACATTTTCTTAACATCGGTAAATTTAGCATTGTAAAACA
>NZ_JADPLO010000112.1:0-7985 GCF_015667765.1 Bacteroides sp. 1001302B_160321_D4
ATTATAAAGCAATAGCGCAAGTTACATTGAGTAACCTGCGCTATTGCTTTATAATATTTCAACTATTTCTTATTTTGATTTTGTTCCAAAGTTTGTAGAAACAACTTCAAGCTTGAGCACATACTCTGGATATACAGGGTTACCTTTGGCATCTTGTATAGTTCCTTTCTTGCCTCCTTTTAAACGTGCATAGCCAGGTTTTAAATCATGTTGTATACTAATAACATTGCTGGAACCATAGTAGCTATTACTTGAAGAAGAATCTGTGGTCACAAGTACTGGGATAAGTACGAATTTGTTCCATTCGCTTAAGTCTTCCCAATCTTTAATATTATTGACGGTTTCATCTTTACTATTTCCATCTAAACCGGTTATTTTGATTGTTATAGACCCCTTTTCATGTATTTCTTTCTCTGCTTTTTCCCTATCTGCTAAACAATCATTAATCATTTGAGTGATATTGTTGAATGTGTATTGAGTAAAGCTAGTTGTGGTGGGTCTAAATAGAGATGAAGTTATTTCATCACTAAGCTGGTTTTTTTCAAAGAAACTGTCTTTGTACTTTTTACGTATTAATAAAACATTGCTAGGAGTCGACATACCAAACTTTTTGTCACTGGTTTCATTATAGATAGGTATTCCTAGTTTAACAGCATTTAGTATGTCACTTTGACGCTTTTCTGCTGTTTGGTTAAGAAGTGAATCTGCTATTTGGCTAATAGGAAGAGTTATTTGAGTGAAAATCCCTGCTGGACTCTTTAAATAAGTCCACGTATCCTCATTAATGCATTTTTGAATGGCATCCTTATCATTGTCTAACTGATTAGCTTGAATTACTTCACGAGTAGTGGCAAAGGTACGATATCCATAATAAGTAGAGTCTTTAGACTCTCCTTCTTTTACTACTTTCTTTTCCAGTTTAACACCTGTAAGTGTATCAACTGCATAGCATTTATATACTACGTTCATTTGAGCTTGGTCTATGTAAAGCACAGTACCATCGCCGTAATCACTCTTTACATAAATTCCCTTAAAAATCTTTCTAAACTCCTTATTGTCAAAATTGACACCTAACTCGTTGGCTCTTTTAATAATTTCTTTTCCAATTTCTTTAGCAGCTTTATCTCTGAAAGAAACGTGTACGCTGGGAACATATGTACTAAGTTTACGAATGGAGTCTTTTACTGAAAGATCAACAGCTGTATAAGCTTTCGTTCCTAATAGACTGTTATCAGTATTTGCATCGTAATAATCCTCTGGAGTAATATCTGTATAATAGGCGTTCTTTGTATCTAAATTTTTATTTAATGCATAGACACTTAAACGGCAAGCTGTTAATGAGTCTCCAAAGTAACTGCTATACCACAAATAAAGCTCAATAGTATGAATGTTGCCTATGAGTTTTCTTTTTGGATCATTTATATTATCTGTATTGTATATTCCAATAGCGTCGTCTCCAAGCCCAGCTTCGTCTACCATTATATTGGTAGCTTTCTTTTTATCGTTAAGAGCAGTACCATTGTATACTCCAGGGAATGTCATTCCTGACGGACAGTTGAGTTCTGCCAAGAACCCTGCCTGATAAGTTCCGAATGTTTCATCAGTGAACTTACCTACATACCCCACATTAGTCATTGCATATATCTTACCGGCATGAACGGATTCTGTAGTCACATCAAAGGTAGATAGCTTTCCATTGATATTCTGGTCGCTTCCCGGAAACATTCCCAATCCCAGTCCGGCAGTGTTATCATCACAACCCCAAAAAGTGATTGCCAGTAAAGCTATTAAGGCGTATTTTGCTTTCATGATCGTCGTATCTTGATTTTTTTTATTCTTCTTCGTTTGCAGTCGCATCCCATACCTGATCGTAGAACTCGTTGCAGGCATCTGCATAGTTTTCCGGGTTCTGGTAGTCAAGTACCAATTTGCCAGATTGGCGGGCATATTCAATAATAGACTCGTCTACTTTTTCGCTGTTTTGTATGACTCCATCCGAATAATCAATGGCGAGTTTGCACAGAGCAGCATAGTCTACCGGCTCTTTCAAATCACCTAAATCTTTTTTGGAAATACCTTTCAGCATCAATTTGGCTGCGAAATCATCGCTAAGTGTATTCTTGAAGTCATCTTCATAAACAGAGAATACTACTTTGGCATCGCGGAAAGAAGGTTCGTCTTTATAGGCTTTCTTTATATAAAGAGGAGCTAGAGCTGTCATCCAGCCATGACAGTGAATGACATCAGGACACCAGCGAAGTTTTTTCACTGTTTCCAATACGCCGCGTGCGTAGAAAACGGCACGACTATCATTATCTTCATATTCTACACCATTTTCGTCCGCTGTCTGCATACGATTCTGGAAATAATCATCGTTATCGATGAAATATACCTGCATGCGTGCGGATTGGATAGATGCAACTTTTATAATCAAGGGGTGGTCAGTATCGTCGATAATCAGGTTCATACCGGAGAGGCGGATCACTTCGTGCAGCTGGTTTCTGCGCTCATTGATATTTCCCCATTTAGGCATAAAGGTTCTGATTTCACGGCCTTTTTCTTGTATCGCCTGTGGAAGGTTTCTACCTATATTGGCCATTTCGGATTCTGAAACGTAAGGTGTAATCTCTTGAGTAATAAATAAAACTTTATTCGCCTTTGTCATAATAACAATAGTTCACTATAATATTCTGCAAAGATACGAAAAAAAAGACACATTAAATAAGATATTCTTTCTTTATGTGGCAAATATTAGTTTATTTTGCAGAGTTTTTGCAAACGAGTAAAACATAAACCAATTGACGAAAATGAAAGTAGTGCACACTATCAAGGACTTACAGGCAGAATTGACTGCCTTGAGAGCCCAAGGTAAAAAGGTGGGACTGGTTCCTACAATGGGTGCTTTACATGCGGGACATGCATCTCTGGTAAAGCGCAGCGTAAGTGAGAATGGTGTAACTGTTGTGAGTGTTTTTGTGAATCCCACACAGTTTAACGATAAAAACGACTTAGAGAAGTATCCGCGTACATTAGATGCAGATTGCCGTTTGTTGGAAGAATGCGGAGCAGATTTCGCTTTTGCTCCTTCGGTAAGCGAAATGTATCCGGAACCGGATACCCGTCAATTTAGCTATGCACCATTAGATACGGTGATGGAAGGTGCTTTCCGTCCGGGGCATTTTAACGGTGTTTGCCAGATTGTCAGCAAACTGTTTGATGCCGTACAGCCGGACCGCGCATATTTCGGAGAGAAAGATTTTCAGCAGTTAGCAATTATTCGTGAGATGGTTCGACAATTGAAATATAACCTTGAAATTGTAGGTTGTTCAATTGTGCGTGAGGAAGATGGACTGGCATTGAGTAGCCGGAATAAACGTTTATCGGCAGAAGAACGTGAAAATGCTTTAAATATTTCCCGGACTTTATTTAAAAGTCGTAACTTTGCAGCCACTCACACGGTGAGCGAGACGCAAAAGATGGTAGAAGATGCAATCGAAGCTGCTCCGGGCTTGCGCATGGAGTATTTTGAGATTGTAGATGGAAACACATTGCAGAAAATTAGTAATTGGGAAGATACTTCCTATGCAGTTGGATGCATCACAGTATTCTGTGGAGAAGTCCGGCTGATTGATAATATTAAATATAAAGAATAACTAAAAAGACGAAACCTTATGATGATTGAAGTGTTGAAGTCGAAAATTCATTGTGCACGTGTCACAGAGGCCAATCTGAACTACATGGGTAGTATTACGATTGATGAAGACCTGTTGGATGCTGCAAACATGATTCCGGGAGAGAAAGTGTATATTGCTGATAATAACAACGGTGAACGCTTTGAAACCTACATTATCAAAGGTGAACGCGGTTCGGGTAAAATTTGCCTGAACGGTGCTGCTGCCCGCAAGGTGCAACCGGATGATATTGTTATAATCATGTCCTATGCATTGATGGATTTTGAGGAAGCCAAGTCGTTTAAACCAGCTGTAATCTTCCCTGATCCTGCGACGAACAAAGTGGTAAAGTAGAAAGTATCTTTGATATTTGAAATAAGAAAAGCCCCGTTTACATTTTGTAGACGGGGCTTTTCTTATTTTATTTTTATGCCGGGGGACGAGTGATGTTCCGCCCACGTGTGAGTTGGTTTTAGCCCACCTGTTAATAAGCGGCAATTAGTTACCGGCGTTTGCCTTCAATTGTTCATTCATGGCGGCAGCGGCTTTACGGCCATCGCCCATTGCCAGAATAACAGTAGCTCCACCGCGAACGATATCGCCTCCTGCATAAATCATAGGGATGGAAGATTCCATGTTGTCATCCACAGTGATGGTTCCTTTTCGTCCTAGTTCCAGTCCTTTGATGGAGCTTGGAACAATTGGGTTAGGGGATACTCCGACGCTGACAATTGCCAGGTCGATATCAATTGTTTCTGTTGCTCCCGGGATGGCTACAGGACTACGACGTCCGGAAGCATCCGGCTCGCCTAATTCCATCTTTTGTAAAATAACCTGTTTTACGCAACCTTGTTCGTCAGCAATATATTCGATCGGATTATGTAGTGTAAGGAATTCAACTCCTTCTTCTTTAGCATGTTTTACTTCCTCGATACGTGCAGGCATTTCCTCTTCCGAACGGCGATAGATAATGATAGCGCGTTCTGCACCAAGACGTTTGGCAGTACGAACAGAGTCCATCGCTGTATTACCACCACCGATTACTGCTACGTTTTTACCGAAAGCTACCGGAGTGTCCGAATCTTCACTGGCAGCGTCCATCAGATTAACGCGAGTGAGGTATTCGTTGGATGACATGATATTGATGGAATTCTCTCCCGGGATATTCATAAAGTTAGGCAGCCCGGCGCCGGAAGCCACAAATATTCCTTTGAAACCTTCAGCTTTCAAGTCCTCTACGCCGATTGTTTTTCCTACGATACAGTCTTTGATGAAGTTAACCCCCATCTTGCTAAGGTTATCGATTTCTACGTCTACAATTTTGTTTGGCAAACGGAATTCTGGAATACCATATTTCAACACACCACCAATCTCATGCAATGCTTCGAATACAGTTACATCATATCCATATTTAGCCATATCTCCGGCAAATGCCAATCCTGCAGGTCCCGAACCGATCACAGCTATTTTGATGCCGTTCTTCTCTGCAATGACAGGTACGGAGATTTGCCCGCTTTCACGTTCGTAATCAGCTGCGAAACGTTCCAGATAACCAATAGCGACGGGCTTTTCATTCATTTTCAAATGAATACATTTTGATTCGCACTGTTTTTCCTGTGGACACACACGACCGCAAACAGCCGGAAGCGCACTTGTTTCTTTCAATGTTTTAGCAGCTTCAAGAAACTCTCCACGTTCGATATTCTTAATGAAGCGAGGAATATCAATACCTACCGGACAGCCTTCCATACATCCCGGATTAGCACAGTCGAGACAGCGTTTAGCTTCTGTAACAGCCTGTTCTGCTGTTAATCCTTGATTTACTTCCTCTTTACGGCTGTGTGAACGATATTCAGCGTCAAGCTCGTTCATTTCTACACGGGGAATGGCCGTACGTTCTTTCGGTTTCATTGATTTGCGTAATTCCTGTCTCCAGGCTGCATTACGGCTTTTCTCGTCGATTTCTTTAGTTGCTTCACATTCCGGTTGCAGTTTATGCATTTCTTCGCGCTCGATATTTTTGAACGCGCCCATACGTTTCAGCATTTCATCAAAATTCACTTGGTGACCGTCGAATTCAGGACCGTCTACACAAACGAATTTAGTCTTTCCTCCTACAGTGATACGGCAAGCACCACACATACCAGTTCCATCCACCATGATGGTGTTCAATGAAACATCAGTCGGAATTTCATATTTCTTAGTCAGCAAGCAAACGAACTTCATCATGATGGCAGGACCGATAGCGAAGCATTTGTCCACTTTCTCGCGTTTGATAACTTCTTCTACGCCTTCTGTCACCAGACCTTTACGACCGTAAGAGCCGTCATCTGTCATGATAATTACTTCGTCAGAGCTTTCACGCATTTCTTTTTCTAAAATAATCAGGTCTTTGTTACGTCCGGCCAGTACAGTGATAACACGGTTGCCGGCTGCTTTCAAAGCCTGTACGATAGGAAGCATCGGAGCTACGCCTACACCACCACCAGCGCAGACTACTGTTCCGAATTTCTCTATATGGGTAGCTTGTCCGAGCGGGCCTACTACGTCAGTGATGTAATCGCCTTCATTCAGTTCACAGAGACGGGTAGAAGAAAGCCCGACTTCCTGCACTACCAGAGTAATGGTACCTTTTTTGAGGTCAGAACCTGCGATAGTCAATGGCATACGTTCTCCTTTTTCACCTACACGCACGATGACAAAGTGTCCGGCCTTACGGGATTTAGCAATTAAAGGAGCTTCAATTTCAAATTTGAATACTTTTTCAGAAAAGCGTTCCTTGCTAATGATTTTGTTCATTATCTAATTAATTTGTTGTTTTTATTACGTAACTGCTATCAGAATGATATAAATTTTGGCAAAGATACAGCTAATTTACGAAATATAAAAGAAAAGCCACTCTTTTGATGAGTGGCTCTCTGTATACGGGTGCTTTTATTAGTCTGTCATGTCAAGTCTTAGTCTATCATGTCAAAGCCGCAATACGGAACCAATGCTTTCGGAATTCTGATACCTTCCGGAGTTTGATTGTTTTCGAGTAGGGCAGCAACAATACGTGGCAGTGCTAATGCTGAACCGTTCAGTGTGTGGCAGAGTTCGGTTTTCTTTTCTGCATTACGGTAACGGCATTTCAGGCGGTTGGCCTGGTAAGTGTCGAAATTGGATACGGAACTTACTTCCAACCAACGCTTCTGTGCTTCAGAATATACTTCGAAGTCGAAACAAAGAGCAGCAGTGAAACTCATGTCTCCACCGCAAAGACGGAGGATACGATAGGGGAGTTCCAGTTTTTGCAACAATCCTTCTACATGGTCCAGCATTTCCTGATGAGATTGTTTAGAATGCTCCGGTTTGTCGATACGAACCAATTCTACTTTGGAGAACTCGTGCAGACGATTCAGACCACGTACATCTTTACCATAAGAACCTGCTTCGCGACGGAAACATTGTGTATACGCACAATTCATTATAGGCAATTGTTTCTCTTCCAGAATGACATCACGGTAGATATTAGTAACGGGAACTTCCGCTGTCGGGATCAGGTATAAATCATCTACTTCACAATGATACATTTGTCCTTCTTTGTCCGGAAGCTGTCCGGTGCCATAGCCGGAAGCAGCGTTGACTACTGTCGGCGGCATGATTTCGGTATATCCAGATTTGCGTGCTTCATCCAGGAAGAAGTTGATAAGGGCACGTTGAAGTTGTGCTCCTTTACCTTTGTATACAGGGAAACCCGCACCTGTGATTTTTACGCCCAGGTCGAAGTCTATTAAATCATATTTCTTTGCTAGTTCCCAGTGGGGGAGTGCATCTTTAGGAAGTTCGGTTTCCATACCTCCCATTTTTTCTACGACGTTATCTTCGGCACCTACGCCTTCCGGTACACTGTCATAAGGTATGTTTGGGATGGTATAAAGTACATTCTGCATATCAGTTGCAGCCTGTGTCATGGCAGCATCCAGCTCTTTGTTGCCTTCTTTTAGTTCGGCAACGCGGGCACGTGCAGTTTCAGCTTCCTCTTTTTTCCCTTCTTTCATCAGTTGACCGATGGTGCGCGAAAGTGAGTTAACCTCTGCCAGGTTTTTATCTAATTCATTTTGTGTGCTACGTCTCTTGTTGTTAAGAGCGATCACCTGATCGATCGTTTCCTTTGCATTCTTGAAATGCTTCTTTTCCAGTCCGCGGAGTACCGCCTCTGTGTTTTCTGTAATTTGTTTAATGGTAAGCATATCTATACTTTTTATGAACTTTCTTATTTTAAGCTTACAAAGATAAAGAAAAAACGAATAATCAAGCAATATATACTATCAT
>NZ_JADPLO010000113.1:0-7661 GCF_015667765.1 Bacteroides sp. 1001302B_160321_D4
CTTATATATATAATGCAAATACACCGTTTTTATGGCACGCCATTTGTAGATATAAGAAATAAAGCAAATATTGCAATACAAACTTGATTAATGCGTATATTTGCCAGTGAATAACCCTTAGAAGAAAAGGAAAAGTATGAATAATCAATTCTCACAAAGAGTTTCCGACATTATCGTCTATAGTAAGGAAGAAGCGAATCGGTTGAGAAGTAGGTATATAGGCCCTGAGCACCTGCTTCTGGGAATCCTTCGTGACGGTGAAGGAAAAGCTATCGAGATATTGTCTAAACTCAACACCAATCTAGCTGCAATAAAGCAACAGATTGAAGCTCAACTGAAGGCAGAAGCTGATGATATGTTATTGCCTGATGCAGAGGTACCGTTATCTAATGATGCGGCAAAGATATTAAAAATGTGTATTTTAGAAGCTCGTGGAATGAAAAGTAACATCGCTGATACAGAACATGTATTATTGGCTATTTTAAGAGAAAAAAACAATATGGCCGCTTCTGTACTTGAAGCAAACGATATAAATTATGTGAAAGTACTGGAGCAAGCTACATTGCAGCCAGATATAAACTCTGGTATGGGTTTCACGGAAGACGATGATGATGACGAAGAAATGTCCTCTCCCCGTTCCGGCAGAGGTGGTTCGGACGAACGCCAACAGGCACAAACCGCTTCAAAAAAGCCGTCTAATGACACGCCGGTACTTGACAATTTCGGTACTGACATGACAAAAGCGGCAGAAGAAGGACGCTTGGATCCTGTTGTCGGCAGAGAGAGAGAAATCGAACGTTTAGCGCAGATCTTAAGCCGCCGCAAAAAGAATAATCCGATTTTGATTGGTGAGCCTGGTGTAGGAAAATCAGCGATTGTTGAAGGTCTTGCATTAAGAATCATTCAGAAAAAGGTTTCGCGGATTCTGTTTGATAAACGAGTGGTTGCTCTTGATATGACTGCTGTTGTAGCAGGAACCAAATATCGTGGACAATTTGAGGAACGTATTCGTTCCATTCTCAATGAATTACAGAAAAATCCGAATGTAATATTATTCATTGATGAAATCCACACGATTGTAGGCGCAGGCTCTGCGGCAGGTTCTATGGATGCTGCCAATATGCTAAAACCGGCATTGGCAAGAGGAGAAATACAATGTATCGGTGCTACCACTCTTGATGAATATCGTAAGAACATTGAGAAAGATGGCGCTTTGGAACGTCGTTTCCAAAAAGTAATAGTAGAACCGACTACCGCTGCCGAAACTTTGCAGATTTTGCGTAATATCAAGGATAAATATGAAGACCACCACAATGTGTATTATACGGATGAAGCATTGGAAGCATGTGTCAAGCTGACAGACCGCTATATCACAGATCGTAATTTCCCTGATAAAGCTATTGACGCTTTAGACGAAGCCGGTTCACGTGTACATCTTACCAATGTCAATGTGCCCAAAGAGATAGAAGAACAAGAAAAACTGATCGAAGAAGCCAAAAGCAAGAAAAACGAAGCTGTGAAATCGCAGAATTTCGAACTTGCAGCCAGCTTCCGTGATAAAGAAAAAGAGCTTTCTGTCCAATTGGATGAGATGAAAAAAGAATGGGAAGCCAATCTGAAGGAAAACAGGCAAACTGTTGATGCAGAAGAAATTGCCAATGTCATCTCAATGATGTCAGGCATTCCGGTACAACGGATGGCACAAGCTGAAGGTATCAAGCTCGCAGGTATGAAAGAAGATTTGCAGGCTAAAGTCATCGCACAAGATACAGCAATAGAAAAACTGGTTAAAGCTATTTTGCGAAGCCGTGTAGGGCTAAAAGATCCTAATAAGCCAATTGGCACATTTATGTTCTTAGGCCCGACAGGAGTTGGTAAAACTCACTTAGCAAAAGAGTTAGCCAAATACATGTTTGGTTCTGCTGATGCACTGATTCGTATAGATATGAGTGAATATATGGAAAAGTTCACTGTTTCACGCCTGGTTGGAGCACCTCCGGGATACGTAGGATATGAAGAAGGTGGTCAGCTGACAGAAAAAGTGCGCCGTAAACCATACTCGATTGTATTGCTTGATGAGATAGAAAAAGCACATCCGGATGTGTTCAACATCTTGCTTCAGGTTATGGATGAAGGTCGTCTGACTGACAGTTATGGCAGAATGGTAGATTTCAAAAATACTGTTATTATCATGACTTCCAATATAGGAACCCGTCAGCTGAAAGAATTTGGACGTGGCGTTGGTTTTGCGACACAAAGCCGCCTGGATGATAAGGAATTCTCGCGAAGCGTAATACAAAAAGCTCTAAACAAATCATTCGCGCCCGAATTCATCAATCGTGTAGATGAGATAATCACGTTTGACCAGCTTTCTCTGGAAGCAATAACAAAGATTATAGACATAGAGCTGAAAGGATTGTATGATAGAATAGAATCTATTGGTTACAAGCTTGTTATTGAAGATAAGGCGAAAGAATTTATCGCCGGCAAAGGATATGACGTACAATATGGCGCCCGTCCTTTGAAGCGAGCAATTCAAACTTATCTGGAGGATGGCTTATCCGAGCTCATCATTTCCTCCTCTTTGAAGGAGGGAGATACTATTCAGGTATCTCTCAATGAAGAAAAAGGTGAATTGGAGATGAAAGTTGTCACTCCGGAATAATATTATTTCCTGAATAAGAAAATAAAATAATATGCCATAATGTCAGACCTTCGGGTCTGGCATTTTTTTTGTCTCTATCTGAACAAACATCAATTAAAATTAATCAATAGATAAACTAAAAAATATACGTATTATGCAAAAAGGTAATATTGGGGTTACAACAGAGAACATTTTCCCTATCATTAAAAAGTTTTTGTACAGTGACCATGAGATTTTTCTGCGCGAGTTAGTATCCAATGCAGTAGACGCCACTCAAAAGCTGAATACGCTTGCTTCTATTGGCGAATTTAAGGGTGAACTGGGTGATTTAACCGTTCACGTTGAATTGGGCAAAGATACCATTACTATTTCTGACCGTGGTATCGGTTTGACTGCAGAGGAAATTGAAAAGTACATCAATCAAATAGCTTTTTCAGGAGCTAACGACTTCCTGGAGAAATACAAGAATGACGCAAATGCCATTATCGGACATTTCGGACTTGGCTTCTACTCTGCTTTTATGGTTGCAAAGAAAGTGGAAATTATCACTAAATCATACAGAGACGGTGCACAAGCCGTAAAATGGACTTGTGATGGCAGCCCTGAATTCACTATTGAAGAAATAGAAAAAGCCGATCGTGGATCAGACATCATCTTATACATTGATGATGACTGCAAAGAATTTCTCGAAGAAGCACGTATTTCCGAGCTTCTGAAGAAATATTGCAGCTTCCTTCCTGTTCCCATTGCATTTGGGAAAAAGAAAGAATGGAAAGACGGCAAACAAGTAGAAACAGCCGAAGATAATATAATCAATGATACCACTCCTTTGTGGACACGTAAACCTAGCGAACTTTCGGATGAAGATTACAAATCATTCTATAGTAAGCTATATCCAATGTCTGATGAACCACTATTCTGGATTCACCTGAATGTTGATTATCCATTCCATCTGACCGGTATCCTCTATTTCCCGAAGGTAAAGAGCAATATTGAATTAAATAAGAATAAGATTCAGTTATATTGCAATCAGGTATATGTTACAGACTCGGTTGAAGGTATTGTGCCGGACTTCCTGACTTTGTTACATGGCGTAATCGATTCTCCGGATATTCCGTTGAACGTTTCCCGTTCGTATTTGCAAAGCGACTCGAACGTGAAGAAGATTTCAACTTATATCACAAAGAAGGTTTCCGACCGTTTACAGTCTATATTCAAGAATGACCGTAAGCAGTTTGAGGAGAAGTGGAATGATTTAAAAATATTTATCAATTACGGAATGCTCACACAAGAGGATTTCTATGATAAAGCGCAAAAATTTGCCCTTTTCACCGATACAAATGACAAGCATTATACATTTGAAGAGTACCAGACCCTTATTAAAGATAATCAGACAGATAAAGATGGAAACCTAATTTATCTGTATGCAAATAACAAGGATGAGCAATACAGTTATATTGAAGCTGCCACCAACAAAGGATACAATGTTTTGCTCATGGATGGCCAGTTGGATGTAGCTATGGTGAGCATGCTGGAACAAAAACTTGAAAAATCCCGTTTCACTCGTGTAGACAGTGATGTTGTTGACAATCTTATTGTAAAAGAAGATAAGAAAGGTGAAACGTTGGAAGCCAATAAACAGGATGCAATCACAACAGCCTTCAAGAGTCAATTGCCTAAAATGGATAAAGTTGAATTCAATGTCATGACACAGGCATTAGGAGAAAATTCAGCTCCAGTCATGATTACTCAAAGCGAATATATGCGTCGTATGAAAGAAATGGCGAATATTCAGGCCGGAATGAGTTTCTATGGTGAAATGCCTGATATGTTTAATCTAATTCTTAATTCAGACCATAAGTTGATAAAACAGGTATTGAATGAAGAAGAAAGCGCTTGCCAGGCAGAAGTAGCTCCGATACTTTCTGAAATGGACAATGTCAACAAACAACGCAATGAGTTGAAAGACAAGCAAAAGGATAAAAAAGAAGAAGAAATCCCCACATCAGAAAAAGATGAACTAAACAATCTGGATAAGAAGTGGGATGATCTGAAAGGTAAGAAAGAAGCTATCTTTATCGGCTACGCAAGCAATAATAAAGTTATCCGCCAGCTGATCGATTTGGCCTTATTGCAAAACAATATGCTAAGAGGTGAAGCTTTGAATAACTTCGTAAAACGTAGCATAGAATTGATTTAATATCGCCCCTTTAAACATTACACATACTTCAAGAAAGAGCATTCAACGTTAAATACACGTTGTAATGCTCTTTTTCAATTTAAAACGATCGGTAAAATATCGATTAATTGAAAAGTATTGTATATATTTGAACACTTAATAGACAAAAAATTCAATTGTTTGATTTGGGTTATGAGAAAGATTTTTTTAGTGTTAATTACTTTATGGCTGATTATTCCGGCTATCCATGCCCAAAAAGTAGGACTTGTATTAAGCGGTGGTGGCGCCAAAGGGATGACACACATCGGTATCATTCGCGCTTTGGAAGAAAACAACATTCCTATTGATTACATTGCAGGCACTTCTATGGGAGCCATTATCGGTTCTTTATATGCCATGGGATACTCTCCTGACGACATGGTAGAACTTCTCAAGTCGGAAGACTTTAAACGATGGTATTCCGGAGAAGTGGAAGAGAAATATGTATATCACTTCAAAAAGAATCTTCCCACTCCCGAATTCTTCAATATTCGTTTTTCATTCAAGGACTCACTGAAAAGTTTGAAACCTCAATTCCTGCCTACCAGTGTTGTCAATCCGATTCAAATGAATCTCGTTTTTGTAGACCTATATGCACGTGCCACAGCCGCTTGTAAGGGAGATTTTGATAAACTTTTTGTTCCTTTCCGTTGCATTGCGTCCGATGTATACAACAAGAAACAATTAGTCATGAAGGAAGGAGATTTAGGAGATGCCGTCAGAGCTTCCATGAGCTTCCCATTCATGTTTAAACCTATTGAAATAGACAATGTATTAGCCTATGACGGAGGTATTTATAATAACTTTCCTACAGATGTCATGAGAGATGATTTTCATCCGGATGTCATCATAGGAAGCGTCGTGTCAACCAATCCCACTAAACCCAAAGAAAATGACCTCATGAGTCAAATTGAAAATATGGTGATGCAGAAAACCGACTATTCCATTCCGGACTCCATGGGGATTTTAATGACGTTCAAATATGACAATGTCAATCTAATGGATTTTCAACGCATTGACGAATTACACGATATAGGATATAATCGAACCATCAGCATGATGGATTCAATCAAAAGTCGTATCCATCGGCGTGTAAATCTGGACAATATACGTTTAAGAAGAATGGTATACCGGAGTAATTTTCCGGAGCTACGCTTTAAAAATATCATCATCGACGGAGCTAATCCACAACAACAAGTATATATTAAAAGAGAATTTCATAAATCAGATAACAAAGAATTCACTTATGAGGATTTAAAACAAGGTTATTTCCGATTGTTATCTGATAAAATGATTTCCGAAATTATACCGCATGCAATTTATAATCCGGAAGACGACACCTACGATCTACATTTAAAGGTGAAATTAGAAAATAATTTTGCTGTGCGGTTGGGAGGAAATATATCCACTTCCAACTCCAATCAGATCTATCTGGGGCTTAGCTATCAGGATTTAAACTACTATGCCAAAGAGTTTATCCTTGACGGGCAACTCGGAAAAGTATATAATAACGTGCAGTTTATGGCAAAAATTGACTTCGCCACTGCCATTCCTACCTCATACCGCCTTATAGGCTCAATCAGTACTTTCGACTATTTCAAGAAAGACAAACTTTTCTCGCGAAATAACAAACCCGCCTTTAATCAGAAAGACGAACGTTTCTTAAAATTGCAGGTCGGCTTACCTTTCCTTTCGAGCAAGCGAGCAGAGTTTGGGGTCGGAATTGCGAAAATAGAAGATAAATATTTTCAGAAAAGCGTCATTGACTTTGGAAATGACAAATTTGACAAAAGTCGCTATGATTTATTCGGTGGATCAATCAGCTTTAATGGAAGTACCCTAAATTCTAAACAATACCCCACACGTGGATACAGAGAAGCTCTTGTTGCCCAGATCTTCGTTGGAAAAGAACGATTCTACCCGGGCGAAGGAAGTACCACCAACAACAATAATAAAGACCATCACTCATGGTTGCAATTATCATACATGAAAGAGAAATATCATAATATGAGTGAACATTGGGTTTTAGGGTGGTATTTGAAGGCATTATATGCCTCTAAAAACTTTTCCGAGAACTATACGGCCACAATGATGCAGGCTGGAGAGTTTTCGCCCACGCTACACAGTAAATTGACCTACAACGAAGCCTTTCGTGCCAATCAATTTGTGGGAGCCGGTATTCGGCCTATTTACCGTTTAAACCAAATGTTCCATCTTCGGGGAGAATTTTATGGCTTTATGCCCATTTATCCAATCGAAAAAAACTCGTTGAATAAAGCATATTATGGAAAAGCTTTCTCCAAGTTTGAATATTTAGGAGAAATTTCTGTTGTATGTCAATTACCTTTTGGAGACATCTCTGCATATGTAAATCATTATAGCTCACCGAAAAGGGAGTGGAATGTCGGACTAAGTATAGGTTGGCAACTATTCAATTATCGGTTCATAGAATAATTTTCTACAAAAAAAGTCGTTGAAAAGCTTGCTAGTTCGGGAAAAGTCCGTATCTTTGCACCCGTTAAAACGAAATAATGGTCGCGTAGCTCAACTGAATAGAGTAGCTGACTACGGATCAGCCGGTTACAGGTTTGAATCCTGTCGCGATCACTTTTTTGAATTAACAAAATGGCCGCGTAGCTCAACTGAATAGAGTAGCTGACTACGGATCAGCCGGTTACAGGTTTGAATCCTGTCGCGGTCACTGAAAACTTACAAATTATAGGGTCGCGTAGCTCAACTGAATAGAGTAGCTGACTACGGATCAGCCGGTTACAGGTTTGAATCCTGTCGCGATCACTT
>NZ_JADPLO010000114.1:0-7595 GCF_015667765.1 Bacteroides sp. 1001302B_160321_D4
GCATCATTTAGAGGAGTAGTGGATATGAGCTTCTTCCTTTTTAGGCTAGCAAAGGTATATGCATGAAGGGAATTGACTAAACTTAATCCCCCAAGAATTACAACTGAGCCGAGAAAAACGATGAATTGCAGTTGAGAGGCAATTTCTTGGTTCGTTTGTTTGCGTTCTTTACTTTCGATGTTATTTTGCATTAGATAAATGCCTAATGCTTTCTGAATATCGGCTATTCCCTTGTCCCATTCATGTTCGCCAAGTGTTTGAATGAAAGTACAATATTGCTTGAGCTTTTTGCTTAGCTTTTTTAAACTGTTGTATTCGGTGTCAATGGGAGGATTAATGTGCGCAGAGCGTATTATGTTTGACATCTGCAAATAATACGTTTTCATTCCATTTTCAGAATTGAATGTAGTCAGGATATACTGTTTCGTAGCTTCTGAAACCTCTTCCTGTAAGTCTTTTAATTGACTGTTTTCCATAATCATTAGAATTTAAAAGATGAATAATAGATTGATGGGAGAGGAAGAAGTGCTAATAAAAAAGCGGTTTCGCCTGTCCCATTGTCTAACATACCGACGGCAGGTTTAGAGGTGCATTAACACTCTCTATGGGGGGACGAAACCGCCCATATAAGAGTTCACATACGAACATAAAAATGCTCGCTGCGATAGTAGGCAGGTTTCCCCACCGTCTGTTAATATGTTAGACGTTGCAAATGTAGCCTTATTAATTCAATTCGCAAAATATTGGAGATATTTATTGATGCTTAGTGAAGCTAGTTTTCTTACAATGCAAAAAGATTTAGTGAATGGTTAATATGTAAAAATCCCCGGATAATCTAATTGTCCGGGGATGAATTATTCAAGTAAGAGAATATTGAATTATTTAATTCTCTTGTAACCATATACAGCCAAATCTCCCAGTTCCTCTTCAATGCGGAGTAACTGATTGTATTTAGCCATACGGTCTGAGCGGCTTAAAGAACCTGTCTTGATCTGTCCGCTGTTAGTAGCTACTGCGATATCGGCGATAGTAGCATCTTCTGTTTCACCCGAACGGTGAGAAGTAACAGTAGTGTATCCATGACGGTGAGCCATTTCGATAGCGTTCAGTGTTTCTGTCAGCGAACCGATTTGGTTTACTTTAATCAGGATAGAGTTGGCACAGCCTTTTTCGATACCCATTGCAAGGAAATCTACGTTGGTTACGAACAGGTCGTCACCTACCAACTGGCAACGGTTGCCGATGCGTTCGGTCAGCTTTTTCCAGCCTTCCCAGTCGTTTTCGTTCATACCGTCTTCGATAGAGTCGATAGGGAATTTGTTGATTAGTTCTTCCAGATAGTCAACTTGTTCTGCGGAAGTGCGTTTCTTACCTTTTTCACCTTCAAACTTGGTATAATCGTAAATACCATCGTGGTAGAATTCGGAAGAAGCACAGTCCATACCGATCATAACGTCTTTGCCCGGTTCGTATCCTGCTGCTTTGATAGCGGCCAGAATAGAATTCAAAGCATCTTCCGTACCTTCGAGGTTAGGTGCGAAACCACCTTCATCACCTACAGCAGTGCTAAGGCCACGGTCTTTCAAGACTTTCTTTAAAGCGTGGAATACTTCAGCACCCATGCGCAGACCTTCTCTGAAAGAAGGAGCACCTACGGGACGGATCATAAATTCCTGGAATGCGATCGGAGCATCGCTATGTGAACCACCGTTGATGATGTTCATCATCGGTACAGGCATTACATACGTATTTGTTCCACCGATATAGCGGTATAGAGGAAGATCCAGATAGTTGGCAGCAGCTTTAGCTACGGCAAGAGATACACCGAGAATAGCGTTAGCACCTAAATTCGATTTAGTCTTAGTGCCGTCCAATGCCAGCATTGTGTAGTCGATACCTCTCTGATTGAGTGAAGACATACCAATCAGTTTCGGAGCGATGATTTTATTTACATTATCAACCGCTTTTTGTACTCCTTTTCCACCATAGCGCTGTTTGTCACCATCGCGAAGTTCCAATGCTTCGTGTTCACCTGTGGAAGCACCTGACGGCACAGATGCACGTCCCATAATGCCGGATTCCAATACTACGTCAACTTCTACTGTGGGGTTACCTCTTGAATCGAGAATTTCTCGAGCTACAATTTTTTCAATTTTCATCGTTTCTATTGTTTTTGAATAAGATTTCTGCAAAAGTACGGACTTGACGGGGAGTGAGAAATCACTATAAATAGGTATTCTTTTTGTGCCTATTCCCTATATGTCGTTAGTCCGACCTTATACTATAACAACGGGACGATGCTTTTTGTTTGAGTGCGGCGGGGTGAATTTGCAGGATTTTAATCTTCGATAATAACCCCTAACAGTGGAAGCAAATCCATTGCTTGCAGGGAAGTGATGACAGCCCCTTTCAGATCGCTGATGTTAAGCGTGATTCCGCTGATACGGGAAGTGCGCAAATCTATTCCGCGAAGCGGAGCGTGTGAAAAATCGGCTTCTACGAGATCGCAACTCTCAAATGCGACGGATGAAAAACGGCAGTCGTTCAGACTTCCGTTGCGGAGCTGGCTGTGTGCAAAACGTACCTGGTTCATTTTACTCATAGCCAGATTGATATAACCTGCGTTGCAGTCATGCAGCAAGACGTGATTCATCGTTGTTTCCGATAAATTGGTACCCAATAGTTTGCAGGAAATGAATTCTACCCGGTAGAGCGAACTTTCAGCAAAAGAAATGTTGGATAGGTCGCAGTTCTCGAACCTGACATCGCTCAGTTGAGAGGAACGGAATTTACATTCGCTGAATGTCTGATGCTGAAAGGTGCAGTTTTTGAAACTTTTGTAAGATTTGTCGATGCCTTCTTCTTTTCCTTTGCAGAATAAAAGATGAGAGACGGTTTCTTCTCTGTCGAGCCATTCCTGTAGGGTAATAGTACTGACTTCCTGTTCTTCCATCATGGGAGGAACAACGCGGACGGGTTTGGTTGGGTTTCTTTTAATCATGCCGTAAAGGTAGGATTTATATTCGAATTATTAAATCTGTTTTCCCACATATCCGCCGGCTAACGTTGCGGCTAATCCTATTCCTATACTTAATAATGTATATAGAACAAATGCTCCGTAAAATTCTCCTTTCAGCAGACCTACGCCATCACTGGAGAAAGTAGAGAACGTTGTGAAACCTCCACATAAACCCGTTGTCAGAAACAAACGGACCTCGAACGGAAGGTGGAATCGCTCTGAAAGAGCATAGAACAGACCGATGAGAAAACTGCCGAGAAGATTGACCGTGAAAGTGGCCCATGGAAAATGATAAGGGACGATTCGTTCGTGCATTAACAACTGGATAAAATAACGTAGTGCACTACCAGTTCCTCCACCGATAAAGATATAGATAACTTCTTTACTCATTTGATTGAAAGATTGATATTATTTGTAGGCGGCTTCAAAATCCTTTTCGAATTGTTGGAAGCCTCCGGGATAAACTAAGGTGTTGTGTCATATAAATAATAAAATGTTTGTTGATGTGATTGAGATAATAATCTGCAAATATAGAAAGATTATGCAATATTCATATTTAATCCTTTTAATTTAATCACCATAGACACTATATTTTGGGGGGGAGACAAAATGTGTTATCTGTTTTATTATTAAGTACTTATTTCGTTTTTGAATCTGTATTCCTCTATATTTTCTTTATAAAGAAAAACACTACTTGGATTTCCGGTCTATCTTTGCCATACGATTATTAACTAACTCATTTATATCATGAAGAACATGAAAATAGGAACTGCAATGTGGGTCTGCCTGTTGCTCTCTTTTTTCTTCGGCACATCAGCAAAGGCCGAAAGTATCACTTCTCCTGACGGACAATTAAAACTTAATTTCTCTGTCAACATGCAAGGAGAACCGGTGTATGAACTCTCTTATAAAGGAAAAGAGGTGATTAAACCTTCGAAACTGGGACTGGAATTGAAAAATGATCCCGGACTGATGAATGGATTCACTCTGGCCGATATTAAAACTTCTGCTTTTGATGAAACATGGGAACCGGTGTGGGGAGAGGTGAAATCGATCCGCAACCATTATAATGAAATGGCTGTTACCCTGAATCAAAAGGCGCAAGATCGTAATCTGATTATTTGTTTTCGTCTTTATAATGATGGCTTGGGGTTCCGCTATGAGTTCCCGCAGCAAAAGAATCTGAATTACTTCGTTATAAAAGAAGAACATTCGCAGTTTGCTATGGCCGGCGATCATACGGCATTCTGGATTCCAGGCGATTATGATACGCAGGAATATGACTATACCGAATCCAAGCTTTCAGAGATTCGCGGATTGTTGCAAGGGGCAATTACTCCAAATGCTTCTCAAACTCCTTTTTCACCAACAGGTGTGCAGACATCTTTGCAAATGAAGACAGCCGACGGGTTGTATATCAATCTGCATGAAGCGGCTTTGGTTGATTATTCTTGTATGCATCTGAACCTTGACGATCAGAACCTGATTTTTGAATCATGGCTGACTCCTGATGCAAAAGGGGATAAAGGTTATATGCAAACGCCTTGCCGTTCACCCTGGCGCACGGTGATTGTCAGTGATGATGCTCGTGATATTCTGGCTTCCAAATTGACTTTGAACTTGAATGAACCTTGTGCCTACGAAGATGTTTCCTGGATTAAGCCGGTGAAATACATCGGTGTGTGGTGGGAAATGATTACCGGAAAAAGTTCCTGGTCGTACACGGATGATGTTTATTCTGTGAAACTGGGACAGACGGATTATTCCCAAACAAAACCGAGCGGGCGTCATGCAGCCAATAATGACAAAGTGAAGCGTTACATTGACTTTGCTTCAGAGCATGGATTCGACCAGATCTTAGTGGAAGGCTGGAATGAAGGCTGGGAAGACTGGTTCGGAAATTCGAAGGATTATGTCTTTGATTTCGTAACTCCGTATCCTGATTTTGACGTGAAGATGCTCAATGCGTATGCAAAGGAAAAAGGAGTGAAGCTGATGATGCATCACGAGACTTCCGCTTCTGTACGTAACTACGAGCGCCATCTTGATAAAGCCTATCAGTTTATGATAGATAACGGATACAATGCTGTGAAGAGCGGGTATGTAGGTAATATTATTCCGCGTGGAGAACATCATTACGGACAGTGGATGAACAATCATTATTTATATGCGGTGGAAAAAGCGGCCGAATATAAGATCTGTGTAAATGCTCACGAAGCAACCCGTCCGACAGGATTATGTCGCACATATCCGAATCTGATCGGTAATGAATCGGCTCGTGGCACGGAATATGAAGCCTTTGCAGGGAATAAGCCGTTCCATACCACCTTGCTTCCTTTCACCCGTCAGATTGGTGGACCGATGGATTATACACCGGGTATCTTTGATACAAAACTTTCTTTCCTGTCAGGCGACCACAGTTTTGTACGTACAACTTTGGCAAAACAGTTGGCACTTTATGTAACGATGTACAGTCCTTTGCAAATGGCAGCCGACCTTCCGGAGAGTTACGAACGTCACATGGATGCATTTCAATTTATCAAGGATGTAGCCGTTGATTGGGATGACAGCAAGTATCTGGAAGCGGAACCGGGAGATTATATTACCGTAGCACGTAAGGCAAAAGGTACTGATAACTGGTTTGTAGGTGGTATCACCGATGAGAATCCCCGTACTTCTGCTTTTACACTTGATTTTCTCGAACCGGGAAAACAATATGTAGCTACTCTTTATGCTGACGGAAAGGAGGCGGATTTTGAAAAGAATCCTACTTCTTACCAGATAAAAAAAGGACTTGTTACAAACAAGAATAAGATGTCTGTGAAGCTGGCACGTAGCGGAGGATTTGCAGTAAGTTTGATTGAAGCAACTCCCGCTGACTTGAAAACGATCAAGAAATGGAAATAAGATTCCGGTAAAAAGATTGTTTTCGGATTCCCCGCTTTTTAATAAATATTAGTTGTGCTTCGCAAAGAAAACTAAAACTTTGCGGAGCGCTTTTTTTATAGGACGAATTCTTTTTTGTACTTTTGCGCCATCTTTTTTAAAACATCATCAATAAAGAGAACAACATGGGAGGTTTTTTCGGAACAGTCTCGAAAACTAGCTGCGTGACTGATTTATTCTACGGCACAGATTATAACTCACATCTGGGTACCAAGCGAGGAGGACTCGCAACATACAGTGAGGAAAAAGGTTTTATACGCTCCATTCACAATTTGGAAAGTACTTATTTCCGAACCAAGTTTGAAGGAGAACTGGACAAATTCAAAGGAAACGCCGGCATCGGCATCATTAGCGACACAGACGCACAACCTATCATCATCAATTCTCACCTCGGGCGCTTCGCCATTGTCACAGTCGCTAAAATAGTCAATATCCAGGAATTGGAAGAAGAACTTCTCAGTCAAAACATGCACTTCGCCGAACTTAGTTCGAGCAACACCAACCAGACGGAACTTATCGCATTACTTATTATACAAGGCAGAACTTTTGTGGAAGGTATCGAAAATGTGTTTAAGCACATTAAGGGTTCTTGTTCGATGTTGCTTCTGACGGAAGATGGTAGTATCATCGCTGCCCGTGACCGATGGGGACGTACTCCGGTGGTGATTGGAAGGAAAGACGGTGCTTATGCTGCAACGAGCGAATCGTCCAGTTTTCCGAATCTGGATTATGAGATTGAGAGATATTTAGGTCCCGGTGAGATTGTCCGTATGTATGACGATCATGTTGACCAGCTTCGCAAGCCCAATGAGGATATGCAGATTTGCTCGTTTTTGTGGGTGTACTACGGTTTCCCGACTTCTTGTTATGAAGGAAAGAATGTAGAGGAAGTGCGTTTCACCAGCGGATTGAAAATGGGACAGACAGATGAATCGGAAGTGGATTGTGCTTGCGGTATTCCTGATTCGGGAGTGGGTATGGCTTTAGGATATGCCGAAGGAAAGGGGGTTCCTTACCATCGTGCTATTTCAAAATATACACCGACATGGCCTCGTAGCTTCACTCCGAGCAATCAGGAGATGCGTTCGCTTGTTGCTAAGATGAAGTTGATTCCCAACCGTGCCATGCTGCAAAATAAACGTTTGTTGTTCTGTGACGATTCAATCGTGCGGGGAACTCAATTACGTGACAATGTGAAGATTCTGTATGATTACGGAGCAAAGGAGGTGCACATGCGTATCGCTTGTCCGCCATTGATTTATGCTTGTCCGTTTGTTGGTTTTTCGGCTTCTAAAAATGCATTGGAGTTGATTACCCGTCGTATTATCAAGGAACTGGAAGGGGATGAGAATAAGAACCTGGAGAAATATGCTACTACCGGTTCTCCGGAATACGATAAGATGGTTAGTATTATTGCAGAGCGTTTCGGTCTCAGTTCATTGAAGTTTAATACACTGGAAACGCTGATTGAGGCTATCGGATTACCTAAATGCAAGGTTTGTACACATTGCTTTGATGGTAGCAGCCATTTTTAAAGTAGTCAAATAGGATATTTAAGTATCCGGATAAAAGTATACAATAAAAAGAGCCGTGAATTGCTTTGTAATTCACGGCTCTTTTTTTACCTTTA
>NZ_JADPLO010000115.1:0-7309 GCF_015667765.1 Bacteroides sp. 1001302B_160321_D4
ATCATTCTTGTTAAAGGTTACGGCGCAAAGATATGGCGGCTAACAACTTATGTCAAGGCGGAAAATAGAATGGTTACAATTTATAAAATATCAACAATTTAATTTACCTTTTCAATAGCTCATCAATTGAATTTATAAACGTCAATGCATAAGGATAAAGTTCGTCCACCGTTTTCTGATCATGATTGATGAAATCCTCATAATCTCCAGAAGAACGTTTATTAAAAATTAAGGTATAGAATTTACCCATTCCAACAGATAATTGTCCAGTAAGAACAAAATGCTTTCCCAACATTTGACGTACTCCTTCATGTGATTTGACAACAATCTTATTTGCCACTAACAATGCACTTGCAGCATAAAAACAAGCATAATACATTCTATTAATTGCAGTATTCCAATATCCTCTCTCACAATGATCTGCTATTTCGTTCAAAGTACGCCTTGCATTTTCCATTCGATATAGTACAATAGCATTTCTTTCTTCATCTGTCATAACAACGCGACTCCCTCCTTCATTACATTTTCATAAAAAGGAGTCACTACTTTCCCCCATATCTTTTTAGGCAAAATAAATGGATTAATTAAAATACCAGTTTCCAGCTCTATTTTATAAAGAGGATCAGTAATGTTCAACTCATCTTCTGTCGAAATATCATCCTTATCCACCAATATCAACAAATCAATATCCGAATCAGGCCGCGCGTCTCCTCTTGCTTCCGAGCCATAGAGTTTCACCTCTACAATTGGTGTCATACCTTGCAAGGCTTTCTGTATTGCTTTTATGATTTTCGTACGTTTCATACTTTCCCTCTTACATTATATTATACAAAGAAAAAATCCATCAATACTCGAAATATTACGGTCGTAATAATTACCGCCATGATATTTCGAGCAAATGCAAATATAAACATTCCGATTCACATTACAATGCGATAGTCTGATAAAACAAAACAAGAATAAGGAGTTAACAAATCACCCATACCACAGTTCAGTTCGTTGTAGTATGGGTGATTTCATAAATTTACTTGCAGTATTTGGTAATCAGCTCATCTACATTCGGATCACCCAGTTCTTTCGCTTTCTTAAAGTTGCCGCAAGCTTCATCTGTCTTCTTCAACTGTATCTGGCAAAGCCCCAATAAGCGGTAAGCCTCGGCATATTTAGGATCAGCCTTCAATATATTATTCAAAATCTGAATAGCTTCTTCGTAACGTCCTACACGCAGGTTTACAACGGCATGTTCCGCCTGATAGGTCAGGTCTGTCGGATTCATTTCGATTGCTTTAACTATATCATCCAAGGCGCGTTGGAATTGGCGTGCTTTCAAAGCGGCCTGTTCGCGATAGTAATAGAATACGTCGTTCACTTCTCCTTTGACTGCTGTATGATAAGCATCATAATCGAGCATCGCATTCCGTGGCTGGCCGGCATTCATGTTCATCTGTGCACGTTCCAACAAATATGGAGCAAAATCTGCTGTGATCGGTTGCGGGCAACGGGCAATACAGCTATCCATTAAAGCTACGACTTCTTTCGGGTCACCTTTCGCCAGTTCCTTCGTCTTGGCAGCACTAAAGAAAGTGGCCGGAGAAGCAATGTTACTGGCATTTACCTTCTCATAAGCTGCCAAAGCACCGGCATAATCTTGCTGGGCAAACAGTATGTCGCCTTCCATTTGAATATAAATAGGCAGCGGATCAATAGCGATTGCTTGACGAACATTCTGCAAAGCAGTGTCATACGTCCAGTCTTTATACGTTTTTTCCGGCTTCGACAATTGATAAGCATACATCAGCTTACCTATATTATAATATACATCATCTTTTTTCTGGGCTACTTTCAAAGCCTGATTAAAGTCGGCAACTGCTTTATCATACCAAGTCTGATCGTCCTTACCTTTAGCTGCATAATAATTGGCACGACGAAGATAACCATCCGCATTAGCAGGGAACTGACGGATGAAATCATCCAACAGCTTTTCGTAATCGTCGCCCGACAGGCTCGAAGATGCCATAAACAAGTACACTAATGCCTGGTCTTCCGTTTCGGGCAGGCCTTTCCGGATGCCAATCTTTTTCAAAGCAGCGTCTCCCAAAGAAAGAGCACTGATTTTCTGCGCCATGGCAAAAGCTGCTCCTGCCGCATAGCAAGTGGTCACCGTATCGATGCCGGATGACTTCTGCGCAATGCCAAATACTTGACCTTCGGCATTCATCACCGGACAGCTCACCATCTTATCTTTCATCTGCATACCCAATGTATAGTAATGATATTCTCCGGCTACTTTGGAAACTTCTTTCACTTTACCAGTAACGCAAGCGATACTTTTCTGTGTAGAATAAGGAAGCATCCACGCATCGGCTCCCACTGCCGGAGCTGTTTTAGCCACAATGAGCGCAGGCACTTTCTTCTCGGTGATAGCCACACGGAACTTAATGACATCATACATATCATTCGCTCCAAGTATCAGGCTAACCGGCATCTGCTTGCCTTCGGAAGTGATAACCACTGCACGTTCGGCTCCTTTAAAAAGAGTATAATCTGATAAAGCCAATCCATCTTCGGATACAAAAAATCCGTTTCCGGTATTCAGCATTTTATCATTCTTGTCATAAGTCACCACAGAGAAGACTGCACGTTTTGCCTTCTCTACCCATTTGGGAGTTTGCGCCATGCTTCCCTGCATCAGGAAGAAAAGCAGTAAAGGTAGAATTAAAATCTTCTTCATATCAGTCATTATTTCTTTGTTTCACAGCTTCGTAAACCAGGATACCGGCAGCCACGGAAACATTCAGAGATTCGATGGTGCCCAGCATCGGGATTTTCACCCATTCGTCGCAGAGCGCAAGGTTTTCATAAGAAACTCCCGTATCCTCCGCTCCCATAATGATGCACAGCGGTCCTGTATAATCGGCTTTTGTATAGTCGTAATCTCCCTTCTCGGTAGCAGCTACAATGCGGAAACCACTGTCTTTCAGATATTGCAGCGTTGAACGAAGGTTCTGCTCACGACACACAGGCAGCGTGTGCAGCGCTCCTGCCGATGTTTTCACGGCATCAGCATTGACAGATGCACTCCCGCGGGCAGGAATAATCACTGCATCGACAGCTGCACATTCGCAGGTACGGGCAATGGCTCCGAAATTACGTACATCGGTCACTCCGTCCAGCATAACAAAAAATGGATTCTTCCCTTGTTCGAACAAGAAAGGAACAAGATCTTCCGTTTTCTGATAAGTCACAGAAGAAATGAAAGCAATCACTCCCTGATGATTTTTCCGGGTAATGCGGTTAATACGTTCTACCGGAACACGCTGAACCGGTATCATCAGCCCTTTCAAAGCAGCAAACAATTCTTTGGAAAGATCACTCTGAATGTCTTTCTTTACCAGAATTTTATCAATCTCTTTACCTGCCTGAATGGCTTCTATCACGGCACGAACACCGAAAATCATTTCACTTTTATCCAACATCTATTTGATTTACTATTTTACTATTTACAATTTACTACTTATCAGTTACCGCTTAACAATTCACTACCTCAACTACTTTGAATGAATCAATTTAGCCATTAATTACTTAGCATCAAGCAGGGATTTGGCATTGCTAAGGGCGGCCTCGGTCAGAGTGGCGCCACTAAGCATGTGAGCTATTTCCTCTACTCGTTCTTCATCGGTGAGACGACGGATATGACTATTTGTTTCCGTATCGCTGTCTTTCTTATATACTTTATAATGTGCACGTCCGCGGGCAGCAATCTGCGGCAAGTGGGTGATGCTGATTACCTGACGGTTCCGGTCGCCCATTTCCTGCATCATGTCCGCCATGCGGTCGGCTATCTCACCGGAGACGCCGGTATCTATTTCATCAAATACGATAGTCGGCAGTTTCACGGCTCCGGCAATCAATGCTTTGATAGAAAGCATGACACGGGCAATTTCACCTCCCGAAGCTACGGAAGAGATATTCTGCAAGGTACCATTCTTATTGGCAGAAAACAGGAAGTTGACTGTATCTTCTCCTTGCAATCCCGGCTCTTTCTTCAGTCCCATTTCGATCTGGAAACGAACATTCGGCATTCCCAACGGAATCAAGCGGGCAGCCAATTGCTTTTCCACTTCACGCGCAGCTTTCGTACGGGCTTTGGTGAGCAGTTCTGCTTGTTGTTTCACTTGCTTATATTGTTCCTCTTTACGAGCGGCAAGCTCGGCAATACGCTCATCGTATGAAGTAATGTCGGACAATTTGCTACGATATTCATCCGTCAACGCTATCAACTCGTCAAGAGTCTGTGCCCGGTGTTTCTGTTGCAGGGAATAAATCAGATTCAGCCGTTCGTTCACTTCTTCCAGGCGGACCGGATTAAATTCAACGGAATCACTTTGCGAAGAGACTTCGTGCGAAATATCTTTCAATTCGATATAGGCGCTCTCCATACGTTCGGTAAGTTCCTTAGCGGGCTGATAGACTCTTTGCAGGCTATTCAGCGTATTCAGACTATCTTTCAGGTAAGAAAGCAATCCGCCTTCATCCGAAACAAATGACTGTTCTACCCGGTAAAGTCCGGCTTTAATCTCCTCCGCATGACTTAATGTTTCGGCTTCCTGCTCCAGTTCCTCCTGCTCGCCTTCTACAAGATGGGCCTCTTCGAGCTGTTCAAGTTGGAAACGGATATAATCTTCATCAGAACGGCTTTTCTCTGCCAGTGACATTAATTCAGCCAGTTCGCGTTCTGTCTGCTTCCATTCGCCATAACGCAGATGGTATTTCTCCAATGCTGCATCATTATGTGCCAGAATATCAAGCACGTTCAACTGGAATCCTTCTTTATTAAGTAACAGATTCTGATGTTGAGAATGTACATCTATCAATTGTTCGCCCAGCTCTTTCATTTGTGCCAGTGAAGCGGGAGTATCATTGATGAATGCCCTGCTTTTGCCGGAAGCCTGTACCTCACGACGCAAAATACACTCTTCATCATATTCCAATTCGTTTTCTTCAAAAAACGGACGCATACCGTAAGCAGCAATATCGAACCGTGCCTCTATAATACATTTGGAAGCTCCGCGACGAATCGCTTTCACATCGGCACGCTGCCCCAGCAGGAGCCCGATCGCTCCCAGAATAATTGATTTCCCGGCTCCCGTTTCACCTGTTATAACGGAAAAGCCTGTTTCAAAACTGATATCCAGTTTTTCTATCAATGCGTAATTCTGAATGTATAGTGAACGTAACAAATTAATCAAAAATTAAAATTTGAAAATTAAAAATTGGGAGACAGGGTGGCTACCAGACGATCAATGATGTCTTGAGCTACTTCTGTTTTCGACTTCAGAGGATAGTCTGTACGACCTTTCCTGTCGATTATACTTATCTTATTGGTATCATGGCGGAAACCGGCTCCTGCATCATTCAACGAGTTGAGCACAATAAAATCGAAGTTCTTGCGTTCGAGCTTTCCTTCGGCATTCTGCTGCTCATTATTGGTTTCGAGCGCAAAGCCAACCAGGCATTGTTGTTTTCTTTTTATGGCTCCTAAAGAGGCAGCAATATCTTGTGTTGCCCGAAGATGCAGGGTCAGTTCTTCTTCTTTTTCCCGCTTAATCTTCTTATCGGCTACTGTTTCCGGACGATAGTCGGCTACTGCCGCACAAAGAATACCTGCATCAGCATCTGGGAAATGAGCCTGCGCTGCTTTGTACATTTCTTCAGCAGATTCGACATCGACACGAATTATGCCAGAATGTTGCGTTTTGAGTTGCACAGGACCTGTTATCAAGGTCACTTGTGCTCCGCGACGGGCACATTCTTCTGCCAACGCGAATCCCATCTTTCCGGACGAATAATTGCCGATGAAACGCACCGGGTCAATCTTTTCGTAAGTCGGTCCGGCGGTAATCATCACTTTCTTTCCGGACAGTTCGTCACTCGAAGCAAAGAATTCATCCAATACCCGGATGATATTCTCCGGCTCTTCCATTCGCCCCTTCCCTACCAGATGGCTGGCTAGTTCTCCTGTCCCCGGCTCGATAATATGATTACCATAGGAACGCAGAATATCCAGATTTTTCTGGGTGGCAGGATGAGCAAACATATCGAGGTCCATTGCCGGAGCAACAAACACGGGAGCTTTTGCCGAAAGATAAGTGGTTATCAGCATATTGTCGGCTATTCCGTTGGCCATTTTACCGATGGTAGAGGCAGTGGCCGGCGCAATCAATACGGCATCCGCCCATAAACCGAGATCGACGTGGCTGTTCCACGTTCCGTCACGTTGGGCAAAAAACTCACTGATGACCGGTTTGCTGGTCAAAGCCGAAAGAGTGATCGGAGTAATAAATTCTTTTCCCGCCGGAGTAATTACGACCTGCACTTCCGCTCCTTGTTTTATCAGTCCGCGAATGATATAGCACGCCTTATACGCGGCAATACTGCCGGTAATTCCAAGAATTATTTTCTTTCCTTTTAGCATTATTTTGTAATCAAATTACTCATTTCACGCAAGCGGATTTTTGTCAATGCCGCCTTGGTGTTCAGCGTGAAGTCACTATTCAAAATCCAACTGTAATATCCGGGATCTTTCTTCAAAACCTCGGCTACAGACATTCCCTTATATTTTCCGAAGTTGAACACTTCTACTCCGTTATCATCGTACACCATGCGTCCGGCAAAATCGACATTCTTGCTGAAACTTGAATAATCTGCCAGGAACGCAATATCATTCTGAAGATCGGAGTAACGGTCGAGCTGTGCTTTCAGCACCTCGTAAGTAGCCCGTGTATCTGCTTCGGCAGTGTGTGCATCTTCCAGATTCTTGTCGCAATAGAACTTGTAGGCAGCAGATAGGGTGCGTTGTTCCATTTTGTGGAAGATGACCTGTACATCTACAAATTTACGTTTTGTCATATCAATATCTACTCCGGCACGAAGAAATTCTTCGGCAAGGACAGGAATATCAAAACGATTGGAATTAAATCCTGCCAAATCGCAACCTTCAATATCCCTGGCTATGTTTTTCGCTACTTCTTTAAAAGTAGGACAATCTGCTACGTCGGCATCATAAATACCATGTATAGCAGAGGATGCTTCCGGAATATGCATTTCAGGATTGATACGTAATGTCTTTGCTTCTTCATTTCCATTCGGATATACTTTCAGATAGCAGATTTCAACAATTCGGTCTGTGTTGATATTGGTTCCGGTTGTTTCTAAATCAAAAAAAACAATGGGATTTTTCAGGTTTAATTTCATTTCTGTTTATTTTATTGAGTCACCACAGAGGACGCAGAGGACACAGAGGGTTATT
>NZ_JADPLO010000116.1:0-7031 GCF_015667765.1 Bacteroides sp. 1001302B_160321_D4
CAACCCAAAAACGATACCTATGAAACACTGTGTGTTATTTCAAATCAAACTTTAAATATTTGCCGTGAACAAGTTCATCATGTGTGATATGATATTTATTGAACTTCTTGCCATTCAATAGTACCTTATTAATATATAAAACTCCTGGTTGAGTACGATTGGTTTCAATCACCAATTCGTTTTCTTTATACCATTTCGGATCTAACCGGATCGTTACCTTATTAAAGACCGGAGTCGTCAATGTATATTCGGGCAGTCCGGGACAATCCGGATAAAAACCGATCATATTGAAAATAGCCCAGGAAGACATCGTTCCCGTATCATCATTTCCTGGAATACCATCAGGTTTTGTTGTAAAGTACTTATCTAATAAACGCTGCGTCTCTTTCTGCGTACGCCATTCTTCACCTTTAAAGTATGAGAATAAATGAGCATAAGCAATATCCGGTTCATTTGCCGGGTCGTAAAGTCCTTCGTCAAAAACCATTTGTAGTTTATCGATAAAAGGTTTCTTTCCCCCCATTAATTTCGCCAAGCCATATACATCATGTGGTACATAGAACGTATAATTCCAGGAACTACCTTCATGGAAACCGGGATTCGGTTCAAAGTTCTCTCCTTGTCTCGGATTAAACGGGCTATAAAACGTTCCATCGGGGAGAATCGGACGGAAAGTACCAAATTCTTTACTATAATAATGTTTGTATCCTAAAGAACGTTTATAGAACATCTCTGCATCTTTCTTTTTACCTAAAGCAGCTGCAAAACGAGACAATGCAAAATCGGCAATATAATATTCCAATGCATGAGAGACGGAATTGTCATACTGTTCACGAAGGGGTACATATCCTTTAGACATATAATCATCATTATCAGGACGCATCAAGTTTTCCGCCCCCGGTAACGTAGCAGATTTGTACATTGCCTCATAAGCCAAATCAACATCAAAGTCACGCAAACCTTTCATCCAGGTATCTACAATTACCGGAATACTCGGATCACCTTCCATTGTCAATGTTTCTCTGCCATATAATTCCCACTTAGGCAACCATCCATGTTCACGATACATATCAAGCATTGTGCGCACCATTTCCATCTGACGTTCCGGATAAACCAAGGTCAGCAATTGATGAACATTGCGGTAGGTATCCCAAAGAGAAAATACGGTATAGCGATCACCTTTGGTTGTCAGGATCTTATCACTTTCCATTGCCGGATATTCTCCGTTTACATCCTGCAAAATATTAGGATGAATCAGCAAATGATAAAGCGCTGTATAAAACACAGTCTTTTGGGCATCTGTACCACCTTCCACTGTTATGCGTGACAAGTCATGATTCCATTTGGAACGTGCTTCCGCATGAATCTTCTCAAAATCCTTTCCAGCCTGTTCACGATCCAGATTCAAACGGGCATTTTCTATGCTTACAAAAGAAACTCCCATTTGTACTTCTACTTGTTCACCTTCTTCTGTATCGAAGGAGAAATAAGTACCAATGTCATCTCCTGCTATTTCTTTTCCGTAGCGAGTATAAAGTTTATACTTTCCCTGATCCTTATCCCATTCAGCCTCAACCCCCATCATCGGACGTTGTTTCTTCCAATACCCTGTTGCAGAAGGATTCTTCTTAACCCGCAATACAAAGTAAATGGGGAATACAGCTTGAGGATTATAACAAAATGTGCCAAGTAGTTTGACTCCTTCCACTTCGCTATCGCTTACACGACGAAGCATAGCGCCACTCTCATTCGTTAACCCCTCACCCAAATTCAGCAGGATGTGGCTTTTCCCTTTTGGGAAAGTAAACCGGGCAATACCGCTACGCGGAGTAGCCGAAACTTCTGTTTTTACATTATATTTAGTCAGATAATTAGAATAATAGCCCGGTGAGGCCTGTTCATCCTTATACTTACTACCATATTCTTTATAATCCACATTCAGTTCTCCGGTAGTAGGCATCAATAATAAAGAACCTAATTCCGGACAACCGACTCCACTCAAATTCACATGAGCATATCCGGTAAAGAAACAATTTGTATATTCATAAGGCGTAGACCACCATCGGGCATCTTTATCGTATGTGTTTTCGGAAGATCCCATCACATTGAAAGGAACCACAGACATCATACCATTGGGGCAAATCGCTCCCGGATTGGTCGTTCCGAAATTTGTAGTTCCGATAAAAGGATCCACATAATCTATCAAAAGACTTTTATCCGTATTTTTAAGGGGAGGGCTCCCCCCTTCCCCCGCATAGGCGGAAAGAAGGGAAAAAGCAAGTGTGTAAGTTAATATAATACGTTTCATATCTTTATTAAATGATACTCGTTCGTTTCGTAAAATCGATAATCTCTTTTATATATCCGAAGGCCATACCTACCACAGTATCTGCCGCACCATAATAAACAGCAACACGTTCACCATCTTGCAAAGCAGCACAGGGGAATACGACATTAGGAACGTCACCTTGAAGTTCGTAAGGAGCAGCCGGACCAAGCAGATATTCGCGTGTACGGTAAAGAACTTTTTCCGGATGATCTTTATCCAATATGGCAGCTCCCATAGCGTAACGGAAACCATTACAAGTAGTGATTACACCGTGATAGAACAGCAACCAGCCTTCATCTGTAAGGAAAGGAACTGAACCTGCACCAATCTTCGTACACTGCCAAGCGCTTTCCGGGAAAGGAGTCACTTTCATTACACAGCGGTGTTCACCCCAATATTTCATATCCGGGCTATAGCTGATGTATATGTCGCCAAACGGAGTATGTCCATTATCACTGGGACGACTCAACATCGCATACTTGCCATCGATCTTCTGCGGGAAAAGTACACCATTACGATTGAAAGGCAAGAAAGCATTTTCGCACTGGAAAAACTCCTTAAAGTCAAAAGTATAGGCAATACCAATCGTAGGGCCATGATAACCATTACACCAAGTCACCCAATAACGGTCTTCAATCCATGTAACACGAGGGTCGTATTTATATTCCGACTCAATCATTTCCGTGTTACCTGCTTTAAACTGAATAGGTTCATGATTGATATCCCAATGAATTCCGTCCTTACTAAAACCTGCAAAGATATTCATCTGTACAGCTTTGTTATCACAACGGAATACGCCTGCAAAACCATCCTCAAAAGGAACAACAGCACTATTGAAAATACTATTAGATGAAGGAATATGATAACGTCCGATAACTGGATTTTGTGAGTAACGCCACATAACGTCCGTACATCCGACAGGACGATCTTCCCAAGGAATTTGAATTTTATTCATAATCGTTGATTTTATATTATTTATTTTTTGAGTCATCATACGTGAAAGGTATGAAATAAGTAATCAGAAAAGCTGGAATAGTTGCGATTAACACATAGATAAAGAAATTACGATATCCTAATAAGTCACTAAGATAACCACTAACCATTCCCGGAAGCATCACTCCCAGATTCATGATTCCTGAAGCAAATGCGTAATGTGACATTTGATGTTTGCCTGGAGCAATCTGTTGCATCATAAACAACGTCAGTCCGACAAAACCAAAGCCATAACCAAAATATTCCATTGTTATACAAGTTCCGATCAGATATACATTAGTAGGCTGTGCAACTGCCAAAAAGGTATAGGCTACAAACGGAAGATTAAAAATACAGCAGAGAGTAAATAGTGTCTTTTTCAATCCGAACTTAGAGACATAAATACCTGCTAACAATGAGCCTAAAACGAAAGCAGCGGAACCAAAGATACCATTTAGCGTGCCGATCTCTGTCAACGACAGTCCTAAGCCGCCTACATCCCTTGAAGCACGTAAAAACAGCGGAGCTATTTTCATGATAAAGCCTTCTGCCAAACGATATAAAATAATAAAACAGATATAGTAGAGAATATGCTTTTTAGTAAAGAAGTTAGCAATGACTGCTACCAGTTCGTGCCCAACTTCTGATGCTGTTTTCTTCGTTGTTGACGGAACCTGTGTAGAAGGTAACATTTTTATATGATAAATACCGATCAGTACCATTATTGCCGCAATTACGCCGAAAATAATCATCCATGCAGATGAATACGCTCCTTTGTTAGCATCTATCGAAGCACCTTCTATTGCTCCGAAATGCTCTGCCAATGCTCCTGCCATAGCAACTAATCCTCCATTAGCAACCAATTTGGCTACATTATAAAAAGCACCTTGAACTCCGATATATTTTGCCTGATCTTCCTTGTTCAATTCAGCCATATATACACCATCACAAGCAATATCGTGCGTTGCTCCACTAAAGGCAATCACTGCCATCGTAGAGATACTTATGGCGAAAAAGTAATCGAAAAACAAAGAAAAGGCTACTACTCCAAACAATACACCACTCAATAATTCTGTAATCAATACGAAAAATTTTTTCGTCCGATACATTTCAAGAAAAGGACTCCACAAAAATTTCAGTGTCCAAGGCATCATAATCAGAGAAGTCCAGAATGCAATTTGCGTATCCGAAATTCCAAGATCCTTAAACATGAAAACAGAAACCAGATTAATAGCAATAAAGGGAAGTCCCATTGCAAAATAAGCAGTAGGTACCCAGCAAGCCGGGTTAATAGTTTTTCGTTGAGAAGCAGTTTTATTCTGTTGCATAAATCATAGTATATAGATGAAAAAATTCATTTTTCTGACCCATCTATATATAATACAACTAAAAGGGGGAAACTACTAACGTCTCCCCCCTACTTTTTTTATTTTATTATCACTTCGTCTATAAAAAACCACGAAGGATGGCCTACACCATAATGCCAGGTCGGACATTCTTTCGTTCCGGTGACTTCTACTTTCACATAACGAGTTTTTATCGGTTCGGCTGATTCAGCCTTGACTCCACGGAATTTTACCTCACCCGTACGTTCTTCCGGTAAATCAATCGTTCTCCAATGCGTATAATGTTCACCGTCTTCAGCGTATGAATAAACCACCTTTAGAGGAAAAAGAATCCAGGCCCCTATTTGATGAAGAAAATCTGTTTCCACACTATGTATCTCTTTCGCTTCGCCCAAATCTATAACGAATGCACCATCGGTTCCTTCCCAACCAATCCAGCTATCAACAAAGGTTGCTCCACCAAACAAACCGTCAACCAATGCGTTTTTTCCTAATGCCGCATATTTTCCCGTAGGAGGAATTAGATAAGTAACTTTTGCGCCCAAAGCCAAACTTTTTTCTTTTTGCGGCATGTAACGTTCCCTATACAATTTGCAATAGTCTACCGGTGAATTGGAACGTTCATTCAATGTAGGAACTTGAAACTCTTTCACGCGTTCCTCAAAAAGGTCTAACTTTTTATTGATATCTACCAAATCTTTTTCTGTCTCCGTTCGTGCTATTTCCAGTTCTGAATACTGAATTGGCAGGCGTGCCCGTTGAACTCGTTTTAAGAAATCTGGTTCTGCTGCAACAGCCTTTTCAGCCAAATCAAATAAATGATTATAACGACGCATCAAAGCAGGCTTTAGCATGCCATATTTATGTGATACGGGTGAATCATATATCCACAACCTCTGTCCACTACCGATTAATGCGCCTTCCATTATCTTTATGTACTGATAAAGATATGGCGCTGCTTCCCCATAATATCCATGCAGAAAATGTTGCATCAATGAGTCTACATTAACTTCTGGATTCCACATTAACTTTGACACTAAATAAGCGCGAAGTTCTGCAAAATCTCCTCCCCTGCTCCCTGCTATTTGAGAGAAATGCATGGTGGCATGATTCTTTTCGAAAAGACGGATATTGTCCTGTAAAATATGGAAATTAGGAAATGGAGCCAGATAATTATCAAAGTTAATACCGTAATCCCACACGAAAATATTATTGGTAATCTTAGACCATCCTTCCATGGCTTTCACAAACTCTTTTCCCGAAGCATTCTCCGTCAAAGTTACTTCACGGTCACAGTCAATATCACATAGCATAATATTCACATTCGGCAAAGGTTTCACATGTTTCGGAGGATTCATAGTATATAGATAAGCCAATGTGGAAAATTCTTTATCCGGGAAACGGGCAGCCAACTTATTCAGAAAAGTGATTATGCTTCCTGATAATGCTCCTTCATAATCATCAATTGCCTTACAAGCATCACACGTACAATTTGTATAATTACCATCATTCTGACTTACAGACATGATATGCTTATCTGGATTTGCTTTGAAAATAGAATCAACACGTTGAGCTACAATCTCAAAAACCTCCGGATTACTCAAACACCACTGACTGGCCTTTCCCGGGTGGCGTTTTCCTTTGAAGTAAGAATAATATTCCGGATGTTCTTTCCCATAAATGGATGAAGGCAGAAGCTTATCAAAAGTATGCACCCAATAACCGGCAGCAAACACTTCATTCGGTTCCTCTAAACGATTCCACCACTTATAAATAGAGTCTGTATGGATAGCATAACATTGTGTCTGACGGTAACGAAAGCCCGGATTCTCGACTTTATTAATGAAGGGTAAGTTCACCGTTTTTGAAGGGGTAAGAGAATATTCATTCTCTCCCCAATAATCGATACCCAAATATTGCTCCAATAAAGTAACAACCCCATATACAACACCGTTTTCTTTACCAGATATTTTTAGAATACCATCTTGAGTAGAAATAGAGAATCCATCCTCTGTTACTTCCGCCGAAGATTGACCACCAATGAGAATATCTCCTTTCCGAGGAGTTTTATCATTTTCAATAGGAAGTGCAACTCCCGAAATTTCAGTAAGAAAACGTTGTAAGAATTGCGCTGACGTCTTACTATTTGGCATCTTGTCCTGCACAATGATGCGAGCACTACTTTTGCCATCTTTTACGAGTGTTATTTGTGCTGAAACAGTACCACATACCACCAGCAAAACAGATAATAACCAATGTTTCATGTTTGTTAGAATTTAAGTTTATATGAGCATTTACTAGAAGTACAATTCAGGAGAATAAAGTTCTAATAAATTATGGATACTTTAACATATAAAAAAGAGGATATGCCTCTGCGACATATC
>NZ_JADPLO010000117.1:0-675 GCF_015667765.1 Bacteroides sp. 1001302B_160321_D4
AGGAGGTTGTTTCGGCAATGCCGAAGCTCCGGATGATGACCATTGCAATCCCGCCCACGTTTGGAACTTCTCTTTTCTGGTTTGCCCATAATCAGCCGCATAGCGGATGACTACGGGCAAACCGGGAATGAGAACAGTCATTCCGATGAAGGGGAGGGTGGGGAAGAATACTGCGTGAACGCAAAAACACTCTCGGATATGTAGCAAAAAAAAGCGGCACTAGGCCGCTTCAATCATTTGCTTGCTTTTTTCTTTTTAGAGACAGCCTTCTGTTTAGGCTGATCCGGTTTTTCTTCTTCTTTTTCCGGAGCCGGATAAAACTTGGTGGCTACCATCACAATGCGGTTACGCTTCTCCCCACTTTTAGAATCCGTCCATTCTTCCGGCTTAAAGTAGCCTTCAACGGTTATCAGCTCACCTTTTTTCAATACATCGAAGGAATCCAGTGCTTCATTCTTTCTCCAGGCTTCAATCCCCATGAAAGCGGAAACATAAGAGGTTTCTTCACCTGTCTTGTCTGCACGGCTGACCGCGATAGAAAAGCGTGCTACGCTTGCTGTTTCAAAACTACGGATTTCTGCATCCTTACCGATAAAACCTGTTACTGCGAATGAATTTTCAATCTTTTTCATATCTCTGATTTTTTAGAAGTTAATTAATCAATTTTACAGTGCA
>NZ_JADPLO010000117.1:773-6182 GCF_015667765.1 Bacteroides sp. 1001302B_160321_D4
ACCTGTTACTGCGAATGAATTTTCAATCTTTTTCATATCTCTGATTTTTTAGAAGTTAATTAATCAATTTTACAGTGCAATAACTGATTGTTGGCTTTGGGGGACACCATGAAAAAAGATATAAATACTCTTTTTATGCTGGCCGGAAAAAGGAAGATTTGTAACTTTTTTATTGGTGAAGATGGCAGCAAATAATTCGGGTTAAATACGCTTTTTATGCAAGGCAAAAAAAGGAAGATTTCAGACGAATAACAACGTGGTGTTTGTGAATCGTCCCCTTATCCCCGTAAAAGGGGTTAGCAACAATCTATATTTGCAACGGAAAATGATTTGACTTCCCTAAAAAATGATATGAAAAAGACAAAACTTGAAAATCAGCAACAGGTTTGGAAAGGATGCAAAAAACAACCGGTCAGACAGCAAGCATGGCACATTCCGAAAATATGGTCAGCCGCCTATCGACACACCGGAAGAAACCTCTGCAATTCCTTTTAAAAAAATGAAGCCGAAGAATGAAGCATACAATATTCCACGTATCGAAAAAAGTGACTGCACGATAAAATGAAAGGCTGCAACGGAAGAACAGACTTGCGGATTCTGCGGGGAGAACATAACCATACAGGCATACAGCCACTACAACTGTTTCCGGAAAAAGAAGATTATACAACCGGAAAAACAGAAAGGCATCCACTCGGAGAAAAGCAAGCAAACGATTGAAGCGGACTGCCGATTTAGCGGCGAAATATCCGACTACCTATATACAGCCCTAAAAGGCTGGGGCATATGGGTAAGCAACAGACTGCCGGGCAAATAAAAGGAGAGTGGCATAGCCGCCGGAAAGAGGTTGTCTCGATGTGGCCGAAGCTCCGAAAGCAGACCGGATATGCCTCTCTCCTTTGCCTTCCCCATTCCTGGATTTCACACAATCACGGAGCCTGCGAGTGACTATGAGAAATCCTGAAACGGGGACAGTCACTCCGCTGAAAGGGTGGGTGGGAAACATGTGACTTTCTCCAAAATAACAAATAGGGGTATAAAGATCTCAAAAGAAAAGAAAGCCGTTCCAGAAAAGACTGGAGCAACTATCACCATCTACTGTTCTTTAAGTTAATTGCAGCAAATCCAAATCATCAGTGACCAATCCATCCAATACATGTTGGATTTTATCAAATATAGCCTTATCTATGCCATACGTGGCGCATAACGATTGAAATTTGCTTACAGCATCGAACACCTGTAATATCTTCTTTTCGGGCTCCTCTACAAAATCCTCGGCAAAGTTGACGAAATCACTTGTAGTCAAGGCAGACCTTTTGCCCATCACGCCCATCGAATGAATGTGTGCTGAAGAATTTTCCCATGTATTTGCCGTGAACATTACATCATATGCAGGTGATAAACGCCATACCCCTGCCTTATCCATGATAAACGATATGTTCTTATTATGATCATCGGATATACCTGCGACATAATTAAATACCATTCTGATAAATATCTGATCTTTGTCTTCCTGGGGAAGTTTCAGAGTCTCTGCTATCCAACACAGCTTCATATAATCATCTGCACCCGGCATAATGGCCGCAAGGGTCTGACTAAAGAGCTTTTCTCCATTCTTACGATCAAATCTTTCCGTTACGAAATGATTTCTTCCATCAATTTCTTTCAGGAAGCATGGCATCATGTTGATTCCCGCCGCCTTTGCCATTTCGCTATATACCATTTCTATCTCTGTGGTAGGAGAGTCATCTGCTTCTTTAAATTTGATGATATACTGCTTAAAATTTTCAGGCAAATCCACCTGGCCGGAACGAAACTCTTCCGTTTCGAGATTATAGGCAATCACTGCCTTCGGGCGCATGCCACCGGCAGAAGTTCCAAGATATATCAACTTTTTCATCGTGAGGCTATCCTCCGGTGATATGACAGCAGCATCTCGATCATTATATATTTTAGAAGCCAAAGTTGCCAATGATGACATATTTACTGACTCATGGATGGCATCATCATTAAATTCCGGTTCAAATTCCAATGCTCCCATAGCCCTCTTGCCAATATAAGAGAGCTTCAATAGAGGCAATGATTCCGTAACCTTTATATTATTATCCGTGAGCCATTGGTCAAATAGGGAAGCCCCCCATTTGTCAGGAAGCGCATCTGCAAGAAATTCCGGAAGCCCTTGATATAATTTATCTTTATTCCCATAGAAAGACGCAAACAAAGGGGTTCTCTTAGGGTGTGTGGAAGGGCATATATCATAATCTTGTTTCCTATATTCATCCGTAAATTGGAATACAGAACAATGCTTTTCAAAGTCCCAATTCAATTTGCCAATGCAAGTCCCCCACAGATATACATTCACTATAATCGGCTCTTTCTTCATACCATCTTACGTTTACCGTTAATTCTTTGTATTCTTTTACCTGTTTTTTCATTGATTAGGAAAGGGGAGTCTGGAAGTTCCGGAACCAAACCGACAACGCCTTCAAGAGTTCCACTTATACGCAAAATCTTAAGCAATGTACTTAGGGCAATATCACTTACTTTACAAGATTCTATTCTCTTAATAGTAACGATAGATACTCCTGCCTTATCCGCAAATTCTTGCTGGGAAAAACAGCAGCTAAGTCTTATAGACTTAACTCTCTTGCAGATTTCCTTTACAATACATTCATCTGAAAATTCGTATATTGTATATGTATCATATAATCTTTTCATAGAAAAACATATTTAGGTATCATTTTTGATACAAAAATACCGATAAATCTGAAAATCACCAAATTAAGAAACACTTTTTTTATAATCTTCTGCCGCATTAGCAAACGATTGAAGCGACCTTGTGCCGCTTCAATCGTTTGATTGCTTTTTCTTTTTAGTCCGGGGGTTCTTATTTTTCCGGAGTCGGGTAGAACTTAGTAGCTACCATCACAATGCGGTTACGTTTCTCCCCACTTTTAGAATCCGTCCATTCTTCCGGCTTAAAGTAGCCTTCAACGGTAATCAGTACATCTTTTTGCAGTATCCAAAAAGCATAGCGGTCTTCCATCTTACTCTAGGCTTCAACTTTCATAACAGAGGAAACAAATGTTTTTTCTTCATTTATCTTGCCTATGCGACTGACCACAATAGAGAAGTGTGCAACCTTTACTATTTCGAATAAATGGATTTCTGCATCCCTACAAATCCTGCCTGTTACTGCGAATGAATTTTCAATCTTTTTCATATCTCTGATTTTTTAGAAGTTAATTAATCAATTTTACAGTGCAATAACTGATTGTTGGCTTTGGGGGACACCATGAAAAAAGATATAAATACTCTTTTTATGCTGGCCGGAAAAAGGAAGATTTGTAACTTTTTTATTGGTGAAGATGGCAACGAATAATTCGGGTTAAATACGCTTTTTGTGCAAGGCAAAAAAAGGAAGATTTCAGACGAATAACAACGTGGTGTTTGTGAATCGTCCCCTTATCCCCGTAAAAGGGGTTAGCAACAATCTATATTTGCAACGGAAAATGATTTGACTTCCCTAAAAAATGATATGAAAAAGACAAAACTTGAAAATCAGTAACAGGTTTGGAAAGGATGCAAAAAACAACCGGTTAGACAGCAAGCATGGCACATCCCGAAAAGATGGTCAGCCGCCTATCGACACACCGGAAGAAACATCTGCAATTCCTTTTAAAAAAATGAAGCCGAAGAATGAAGCATATCATATTCCACGTATCGAAAAAAGTGACTGCACGATAAAATGAAAAGCTGCAACGGAAGAACTGACTTGCGGATTCTGCGGGAGAACATAACCACACAGGCATACAGCCACTACACCTGTTTCCAATAAAAGAAGATTACACCACCGGAAAAGCAGAAAGGCTCCACTCGGAGAAAAGCAAGCAAACGATTGAAGCGGACTGCCGATTTGGCAGCGAAATATCCAACTACCTATCTACAGCCCTAAAAGGCTAGGACATATGGGTAAGCAACAGACTGCCGGGCAGTCACTCCGCTGAAAGGGTGGGTGGGAAAAAACTAAGTGGACGCAAAAAACAACCTTACCATTGGGGGATAAACTTCCCCCTATTTTCACTTCACATATTCTTTACCCCACTTCAATTGATTCAACAAACTTCAACAACAAAGCGACTGTTACCGTATGAAATGAAAGCTGATTGAACAACTTATGCGCTTTCAGCATCTCAATAGCGGCTTCAGCCGTAACAACTCTCTGTTCATAAAGCCGAATTGTCGCATATAACTGGTCATTTGCGACAGGCCCCATTATTAGGTCATAGTCACCGTTTTCTCTTCCTCTGCGGTTGTTGACAACAAACTCCAGCCATTCTTTTGTTGCACCCATAAACCGAAGAACCGGATATTCCCTATCAAGAATATCATCGGGAACTTCATAAACAGAGACGATTGCTTTTTCGCTCTGTTCCCTGTTCTTCTTCAACAAAGCCCATTTTTTTGCTTGTTCAAAGTTGGTTGTCGTATAAAATCCCTTCCCAAAGTCCGTAGCCTTCCGTCCTTTCTGTATATTAGGGCGTTTCACGGTAACTGTAGATCCATGAAATAGTCTCATTTTCTTTTATTGATATAAGTCGTTATAGTATCTAATATATATTCGGGGTCTTGGGTATGAAGCATTTCAAAAGTCTCATCCAAAAAATCAAAAACCCCATAGTCCGAAAACAACAACAAGGTTTCTTCCGCACTTTGTTTCTTTTCCTCCCTATAATTCTCAATGCAGAACATCTTGAAAAGCAGGATCTTCGTGTCACCGTTATACCGTCGTTTTTCTTCTGTTTTTTCCTTCTCCAATGTTTCATAAAGCGACAATGTACTTGAATACCATAACTTGGTACTCTTATCCAGCAAAGATTTATACAACTTGGAAGAATATATATAATACAGTGCATCGCCTAAAGGCAATGCCTTTTTCTTCATGACCAGTTCTACCAGCTCTCTCATCACGAATGGGAGCATGGTTGAGTCAAGTTCTCCTTGATTTTTATGAGTAATTTCCATATTCTTGTTGTTATTACTTTAGCATATTTTCGAAAACACCTTCTTCACAGTTCTTTATACACACCTGACACTCGGCCACCACTTCTCTTAATATTCGGGCACATTCTTCATTCGAATGCCCTTGCAGTAATTCATAGGCATATCGCATCAGTTCATTAGCTTCCATTGTTTCCATCCTTATCAATAATATTCAAGTTCATCATTATTTTCTGCAACGACTCCATATTTGGAGTTCCTAACCAACACACACCTATGCAAAAGGTCATATTGTTCTCTGTATCTGAAAAACGCATATTGTTTTACCTTTTACAAACATTGTTGTCCCATTAAAATCTAAAAGAGTTCTTTGAAATATTTGAAATTTAGTTAGTTACAGCGATTTTCCGA
>NZ_JADPLO010000118.1:0-6142 GCF_015667765.1 Bacteroides sp. 1001302B_160321_D4
AGTTGCTTGATAACAATTTGGTAGAACGTTGGACTGAATACGTGAAGAATGGAGGACATCTGATTCTGACCTGCCGTGCCGGGCAGAAAGACCGTAATGCCAAATTGTGGGAGGCTCCTTTAGCTGCTCCCATCCACCAACTGGCCGGAATAAACAGCCTGTACTATGACCATCTGCCTCACAATCTGTATGGAATGGTTGATTTCGGGGGCATGGAATACGCCTGGAACAATTGGGCGGACGTACTAACTCCGGATGCCGGAACAGATGTTTGGGCTGTGTATGCGGACCAGTTTTATAAGGGAGCTGCTTCTGTGATACACCGTAGGCTGGGTAAAGGAACGGCCACCTATATCGGAACGGATACCGATGACGGGAAATTGGAGAAAGAAGTAGTACGTCGTGTATATAAGGAAGCCGGCGTACCGACTGAAGATTTACCATACGGAGTAGTGAAGGAATGGCGGGATGGTTTTTACATCGCTTTAAACTATACATCGGACATTCAGGAAATAGCCATTCCCGATGAGGCGGAGATATTGATCGGCAGTGCACGCCTCGAACCTGCGGGAGTAGTGGTGTGGAAGGAAAAGTCAGACGACAGGCATAAATAATCAAATAAACGGGAATTAAAAGAACAAGGAATCTTTTATATTAATCAATTGAAAATAGCATGAAAAATAAATGGTGTGTTAATGTTGTGTTTTTATTCTTTTTCGTAGGGATATGTGTATGCGCCTGTACACAGGATTCTAATTCTTCAAACAACAGTCGTTGGACGGAAGAGAAGATACAAGAATGGTATGACAATCAGCCTTGGCTGGTAGGTTGCAATTATATTCCGGCAACGGCAATCAATCAGATAGAAATGTGGAGTGCGGATACTTTCGATCCTGAACAGATTGATAAAGAGCTATCATGGGCGCATGAACTGGGCTTTAATACCTTACGCGTATTCTTGAGCAGTGTCGTATGGCAAAATGATGCGGCAGGAATGAAGAAACGTATGGATGATTTTTTGAATATTTGCGGGCAATATTCAATCCGCCCTATGTTTGTGTTCTTCGATGATTGTTGGAATCCGGAGTCGGCTTATGGCAAGCAACCGGAACCGAAGACGGGTGTACATAATTCCGGCTGGGTGCAGGACCCTTCGTGTAGTTTGCGTAAAGACACACTGACGTTGTATCCTTTTCTACAAGAGTATGTAAAAGATATTGTCCGAACCTATGCTAACGATGACCGGATATTGATGTGGGATTTGTATAATGAGCCGGGGAATAGTAAACACGAGGAAACTTCTTTGCCTTTATTGACGAATGTCTTTCGTTGGGTGCGCGATTGTAAACCGTCACAACCGATTACTGCCGGTGTATGGGACTATAATTCTCCCCGGAAGAATGTTCTGAATGCGTTTGTGTTGAATCATTCGGACATCATCTCTTACCATAATTACGATAATGAGGAGCGGCATGGCGAATGTATCAAATTTTTAAAGATGCTTAACCGTCCGTTGATTTGTACCGAATATATGGCCCGTCGCAATGACAGCCGCTTTTGTAATGTTCTTCCTTTGATGAAAAAAGAAAAGGTAGGCGCCATCAATTGGGGATTTGTTGCAGGAAAGACAAATACTATTTTTGCCTGGGATGACGTTATTCCGTCGGGTGAAGAACCGGAATTATGGTTTCATGATATTTATCGTCCTACCGGAGTACCTTATCAGCAGGAAGAAGTCGATTGTATTCAATCCCTGACAGGAAAAAGATAGAATTACGTATTCTTTTTTATCTCTGTTTTTTAGTTTTCATATAGGTTGCTATACTATATTATTTTATTTTTGTATCGTTCTTCTATAATTTGATAACTACTATAATTAAAACCATGAAAAAACTGAAGATTTTATTATTCTTATGTATTGTCGCATGTACGCTTACGGTACAGGCGCAAAAACAATTTACTTTGAACTCTCCGGATGGAAAGCTTCAAACGACGATTACCGTAGGTGATAAGCTGACTTATGACATCCACTGTAACGGACGGCAGATCCTTGCTCCTTCTCCGATTTCGATGACATTGGATAACGGAGAAGTCTGGGGAGAGAAAGCTAAGTTGTCCGGCACTTCCGGGAAAAAAGTAGATCAGATGATTCCTTCTCCTTTCTATCGTGCCAGTGAATTGAGAGACCACTATAATGAACTGACTCTTCGGTTTAAAAAAGACTGGAATGTCGAGTTTCGTGCGTACAATGATGGTATTGCTTACCGCTTTGTCAGCCGTGCGAAGAAACCTTTCAACGTGGTAGATGAAACAGTAGATTATCATTTCCCATCCGATATGGTAGCTTCTGTACCTTATGTAAAAACAGGAAAGGACGGTGATTATAACTCTCAATATTTCAATTCATTCGAAAATACTTATACTACCGATCCATTATCGAAGCTGAATAAAAAACGTTTGATGTTTTTGCCATTAGTCGTGGATGCCGGTGAAGGCGTTAAGGTTTGTATCACAGAATCCGATTTGGAGAATTATCCCGGCCTCTATTTGTCTGCTATTGAAGGAGAAAATCGGTTGACGGGACGTTTCGCTCCATACCCCAAGAAGATGGTGCAAGGCGGACACAATCAACTTCAAATGTTGGTGAAAGAGCATGAAGCTTACATTGCCAAAGTAGATAAACCCCGGAATTTCCCGTGGCGCATGAGCATTGTTACCACTTCCGATAAGGATTTGGCAGCAAGCAACTTGAGCTATTTATTGGCTGCCCCTTCCCGTCTGACAGATCTTTCATGGATCAAACCCGGCAAAGTAGCATGGGACTGGTGGAATGCCTGGAATTTGGATGGCGTTGATTTTGTGACCGGAGTAAATAATCCGACTTATAAAGCCTACATTGATTTTGCTTCTGCAAACGGTATTGAATATGTGATACTTGACGAAGGCTGGGCGGTAAATCTGCAAGCGGATTTGATGCAAGTGGTGAAAGAGATTAATCTGAAAGAATTGGTAGATTATGCAGCCTCCAAAAATGTAGGCATCATTCTTTGGGCCGGTTATTATGCTTTCGAGCGTGATATGGAGAACGTTTGCCGTCATTATGCCGACATGGGAGTAAAAGGTTTTAAGGTCGACTTTATGGATCGTGACGATCAGCTTATGACTGCGTTCAATTATCGGGCTGCCGAAATGTGTGCTAAATACAAACTGATCCTCGACTTGCACGGAACGCACAAACCGGCCGGTTTGAATCGTACTTACCCGAATGTATTGAACTTTGAAGGTGTCAATGGTCTGGAACAGATGAAATGGAGCCCGGCTTCGGTGGACCAGGTGAAGTATGACGTGATGATTCCTTTCACTCGTCAAGTATCCGGTCCGATGGACTACACTCAAGGAGCGATGCGCAATGCTTCGAAAGGTAACTATTACCCTTGCAATTCAGAACCGATGAGTCAGGGAACTCGTTGCCGTCAACTTGCTCTGTATGTTGTATTCGAATCTCCTTTCAATATGTTGTGTGATACGCCGAGCAACTATATGCGCGAACCGGAATCAACAGGATTTATTGCTGATGTTCCGACAGTGTGGGATGAAAGTATCGTGCTTGATGGTAAGATGGGAGAGTATATCGTAACAGCACGCCGGAGTGGAAATGTCTGGTATGTAGGTGGAATCACCGATTGGACGGCACGTGACATCGAAGTGGATTGCTCTTTCCTGGGTGGTAAGACGTATGACGCTACATTGTTTAAAGACGGAGCAAATGCTCACCGGATCGGGCGTGATTATAAATGTGAATCCATCCGGATAAAAAATGACAGTAAGTTGAAGATTCATTTGGCACCCGGAGGTGGGTTTGCTTTGAAGATTAAGTAAACAACCACTTTACACACTACATTGTCTATTAAATCTTGAAATAGATTTGATATATCTGCAATAGGTTGGATAAGGGTGCGTCCCCACCCTTATAAACGAAGAATAACCCTCGTTACAACTATCTGTAGCGAGGGCTATTACATTAAAAAGAGAGTTCTGGCACATTCCTGTCAGATTCTTATAAGCAAGTCGATTGGGAGGATCACCCTGTAATGACGATGATAGGCAGGGAGGTGTCAGGATAAAGCCGCAATACCTGTCCCTATCAAATTGGCATTATTCATGCTTTTGATATCGACCTCTACATCTTCCAAACCAAACAAACTGAAAAGCTCCCGTAATTTTTCCATGACAATCATGTTATAGTTCTTGTCTTTTCTGTTCTTGCTCCAAAAAAGACTGCCTTCGGCAACCAGGCAAATTTTTCGTATATTCTTGTTGTATGACTTCAACAACATGATAAGCCCTGTCAGTGAAGCTGCAACTAACTGTGCTGATCTACTATATATCCACTGTGCTACTTCTACATACACCTCCTTATAAATATCGGGATAGTTCATAATAGAGGTGAGCTTTTGTGCATCAAACTTTTCTTCGAACTCCTCCAATGGGAAAGTGGCTTTTAGAATATCTCCCAGGTACATACCGGATACAGCTTTTTCGAAACGTTGTTTTCCCGGATTCCCGGAGATTCCATCTACTGTATTATCTACTGCAGTGAGGAACGGCGGATGAAAATTGCCGGATTCCAGATTGATGGGAATCAATCCATCTACTTTATGTGACGGATTTAATTTTTTAATTTTGTCAGCCGGAATAAAAGTTGCCATATTGGTGCCTGTTCCTACAATCAGACCTATATACGCATCGTAACTACTGTCGGTAAGTCCGGCAAATAAACTGGCAACAGTGTCATTGAGCACTTTTATGTTCGTAAACTTGATTTTATTTCTTTCATTCAGATAGTCGAGTAAAGGTTTTCCAACAACTTCTCCGATCATCTCTTTTATATCAACTCCTTTGGTCCAACGCAGCAGTTTAGCATCTCCACCTGGGACGGACTCTGTCGGATAAGAAAAACAATATCCAATTGGCATCTCTTTTTCCCGTTTTATTCCGGTTATCATATCTGCCATTTCTTTGAACAACTCCTCTCGGGTATAACCGGGAGTTTTCATAATCGACATGTCCTTTTTCCAACCATTGTTAGGATGAATGGTGGGAGGCATTTTGCTGAAGTCAACGATTGCTACCCGGTAATTCGTTCCTCCCAAGTCGAGTACTAATGATTTGCCATTGATACCACTTGCTTTCGGAGTGATGAAAGTGGGAATGCATTGTATCTCTGCATTTTCAGTGTTCAAACCTTCTTCTACTTTCGCTTTAAATGAGCGAGCAATCTCTTTGAGCTGCTCATTATCTAACTGAAAAATATTTTTCTCCATGATATTATTTTTTATTGTATAGAATATGTTTATGTATGAATAACAACTGAAAAGGAATTTTGCTCGGTGGGTATACAGTATATGGCTCCGGCCGGATTTCTGGATTTATCTCTTTCTTTTTGCTCTTTTCCTTTTTGCTCTTTCTTAAAAAACGCAAAATTCAGGTTACTTACGCACACTTTCTCCTGTCGCCTATTTTTCACTTGCATTTCTCATAGTGTTATGCATTTGATTTATATATAGTTATTGTATTTACTATGAGAATATGAGAAATGAAAATTGAAAATCGTTTGCAGGAACCTGCCCTGAGCGTTTTTATTTTGATACAATCAGGGCAAACGTCCGCCTGAGTTTAATTCATCAATACATTGCTTTAAGTCGTAAGGACAAATTAGTGGGGATTTGAAAGTTGCCAATATATAGCTATAATAATTTTATGTCTCATACCTATTTCTTTGTCAAAATTGTTTGTTTGCTAAATATAAATTGCTACTTTTGTCGTAGTTTACTTTCGAGCGATGAAGGTAACTTTTTAATATTTTTATTGAGAACGGTTATTTGTTACATTCATATATAAAATCCGCTAAATTTTAACTTTCGTGAATGGAATGAGTGACAAGTCTCGCGCACTTTTGTCTGTATAACCTTGTTATATACTCAGTTGGGCGTGGGGCTATCATTCATGTTCACGAAAGGGGTCTTAGCGGATACCTATATATGGCATGAATAGATAGTTTCCACGTATTCTATGTTTCTATCCAAGTCATTTTATGAGTTTAACATTTTCTTAACATCGGTAAATTTAGCATTGTAAAACA
>NZ_JADPLO010000119.1:0-5649 GCF_015667765.1 Bacteroides sp. 1001302B_160321_D4
AAACTCGTAATATCTTGTTAATTACCAAGTTATTACAAAGTAAACAGAAAATAAAATATCTCTTAATATCTTTGCATATCTCACTTTTTGGGTGTATTTTTGGGTGTCAATTTTCAAACACACCCAATTATGAATATCAAAAGAAACATCATTTTCGCACTGGAAAGCCGGAAGAAAAACGGTGTGCCAATCACAGAGAATGTGCCTATCCGTATGCGTGTGATATTCGCAAGCCAGCGTATAGAGTTTACAACGGGCTACCGCATTGACGCTACCAAATGGGATACGGACAAACAAAGGGTAAAGAACGGATGCACAAACAAACTGAAGCAAAGCGCATCCGAAATCAATGCAGACCTGCTAAGACAGTACACGGAGATACAGAACATCTTCAAAGAGTTTGAAGTACAGAACGTACTACCCACACCCGCACAGATAAAGGACAGCTTCAATGCAAGGATGAAGGATGCACCAGTCACAGAGCAGGAAACAGCCGAAGGACCTAAAATCAGCTTTTGGGAGGCGTTCGAGGAGTTTATAAGGGAATGCGGGAAACAGAACAACTGGACAGACGCAACCTACGAAAAATTCGCTGCGGTAAAGAACCACCTGAAAGAGTTCAGGGATGAACTTTCCTTTGATACGTTCACCGAGAACGGTCTGAATGACTATGTGGACTTCCTGCGTAACAAGAAAGATATGCGTAATAGCACCATAGGCAAGCAGATAGCCTTCCTGAAATGGTTCCTGCGGTGGAGTTTCAAGAAAGGGCACAATCAGAACATGGCTTATGACAGCTTCAAGCCCAAGCTGAAAAACACACCCAAAAAAGTAATATTCCTCACATGGGAGGAACTGAACAGACTGAAAGACTACAAGATACCCCAAACCAAGCAGTATCTCGAACGGGTAAGGGACGTTTTTCTGTTCTGCTGTTTCAGCGGGCTGCGCTATTCGGACGTGTACAACCTCAAACGGAGCGACATCAAGCCCGACCATATAGAAGTGACCACCGTCAAGACAGCGGACAGCCTTATCATAGAGTTAAACAACCACAGCAAGGCGATACTGGAAAAATACAAAAGCGTACACTTTGAAGATCACAAGGCACTTCCGGTCATCAGCAACCAAAAGATGAACGATTATTTGAAAGAACTGGGGGAACTTGCGGAAATCAACGACCCGGTAAGGGAAACTTACTACAAGGGAAATGAACGTATAGACACCGTCACACCCAAATACGCCCTGCTGGGAACCCATGCCGGAAGACGGACATTCATCTGCAACGCTTTGGCATTGGGTATTCCCGCACAAGTAGTGATGAAGTGGACGGGACACAGCGACTACAAGGCGATGAAACCATACATAGACGTTGCCGATGACATCAAGGCCAATGCGATGAACAAATTCAACCAACTGTAAACACAACAATAGCATGGAAGAAAGAATAACCTCAATGATACCCCGCTACGGGAAACTCAACAAGACATATACGGAAATAACATCCGGTGACGGCCTCTCTTTTGAGAAGCAGAAGTTCATTCATGACTTTTACAAAGAGTATGAAGACACACAGACCTTTGAAAAGGCACTTATCAGCCTCATGCTTGAAACGGAGGGTACGCACTTTTCCATATTGCTGAACAGCATGAAACGGGAGATTGAAAACAATATCTCAATGTATAATACCTGCAAGGAGTTTTTCGACCGTCTCGATATTGAACATATCTGCCGGCAGCATGAAAGATGTCATGACCGGGACATCGAAAGACAAATGCAAATCACAAACGAATATTACCGGGAACTTATGGAAGCTAACGGATCTTTGGAGGCAGTCGGTTTCAGGGAACATGATCGTCAGGAAGAGGAAAGGTTGGAAAAAAAATACGGGCAGTGCAAACGGGAATACGACAGGGAGAAAGCCAAGCTGGATGAACTATATGCACAGAAGGAACAGGCAAAGCGGGAAGCCCTACAATACCTGAAAAACCGCTGCGGAGACATATACAGGCTGGACGGATCGCTGCTGGCAATCCTCGAAAAATACATGACCGGCCAAAAGAAAAAGGAAGGGGAAGAAAAAGAGGCCGCCACACCGACACCCTCACCCACCTATTTTCCCATGAAACTCTTGTCAGCCGTTTACGAAAAATGTAACGGTGAACAGTTCGAAGCCATTTCCGAACTGGACTTTTACGCCAGCATGAACCTGCAACCGTGCGAAGGCAAACTGATAATAAGACCGAGGGAAAAGGCTCGTGTATGTTATCTTATTTTCCTTATGGGTGAAACACTGCACAAACCAGACAGAGAAAAATGGAGAAAGGACATCATGAACCTGCTGGGAATAGACGACACATACTATAAATCAAAATACAAAGAACCCGTTTCCGATTTTCCCAGTGACAGCAATCAGATATTTGCGAAGGAAATGCAGTCAATATTCCGATAGTCAGCGATACGCCACGACATTCCACGAAACAACCACTTTTACCACCCGAAATATTTTTCACCACTCTTTATTATCTTCTGATATTTAGTGAGATAGCGTGATACCCCATTCACGCTATCCACATCCTTACCACCCGTATCCGGGATTAACTTTGCACTGTTCGAACGAAACAAAAAAGCCCGTGCGCAGGGCTTACAGTACAAACGTTAAATTCATTCCAACATGGAAATCAGAGAACTTTTATCAAAGCCCGTATGGCAGATGACGGGAGAGGAATTTATATTACTGAACCGACACGCCCTGCAGGAAAGGGAAGCGAGAGCAGCACAGCCCGCAGCCGATACGGAAAAGAAATACGTGTACGGGATAGGCGGCATAGCACGCCTGTTCGGGTGCAGTATGCCCACAGCAAACCGCATCAAGAAAAGTGGGAAGATAGACAGAGCCATTACGCAGATAGGACGCAAAATCATCGTAGATGCGGACATGGCACTCGAACTGGCAGGACACAAAAGCGGGGGACGCAGATAAGGAGGTACGGACATGGAGTACAGAGAAAGAAAAGAAGTCACGCCCGAAGCGGCGGTGATACTGTGGCAAGCCTCACGGCTCGACCTTTCGGAAGACTACGAGAGGGCACCCGAAATACTGAAAGTACACGGTTCCGTCATAGGCACGCTGGGGAACTTCAGCGCATCAATCGGAAAAGCAAAGAGCAAGAAAACGTTCAATGTTTCCGCAATCGTGGCGGCTGCACTGAAAAACGGGACAGTGCTAAGCTACACGGCGGAACTGCCCGAAAACAGGAGGAAAATACTCTATGTGGATACCGAACAAAGTTCCTACCACTGTGCGAAAGTGGCAAAAAGAATATTGCGCATGGCGGGACTGCCGACAGGCAGGAACCATAAAGACCTTGAATTCCTTGTCCTAAGGAAGTACACGCCCGAGGAACGAATAGCAATCGTGAGGGAGGCCATTTACCGCACCGAAAATGTAGGGCTGGTAGTCATTGACGGAATACGGGATATGGTGTACGACATCAACAGCCCCAGCGAGTCCACGAAGGTAATCTCCCTGCTGATGACATGGACGGGGGAAAGACACATACACATACACACCATACTGCATCAGAACAAGGGGGACGAGAACGCAAGGGGACACATCGGAACGGAGCTTAGCAACAAGGCCGAAACAGTGCTGCAAGTGGAGAAGGACGAGAAGGACCCCGACATCAGTACGATCAAGGCAGCACATATCAGGGCGATGAACTTCGAACCGTTCGCATTCCGCATCAACGGGGAGGCATTGCCCGAACTGCTGGACGAATACCTGTTCAAACACAAGGATCCGGGAAAAGGGAAAAAGGAGAAGTTCGACCCCTACAAGGACATCACAGAGAAGCAGCACCGTATCGCACTGGAAGCGGCATTCACACTCAAAGATGAATACGGCTACAAGGAGCTTGCGGAAGAATTGAGGAAAACCTACGCCTCTGTCGGTGTCATGCTTGGGGGAAACAGGCTGACAGACCTCATTACAGTACTGAAAAACAAACGGATGATAGTACAGGAGAACGGCAGGAAATACACCTTCAAACCCGATTTTCACTATTAGCGGTATTGTATGGGAACCACTTTACTTTAGTCCCGTACCATATATATACGGAAGTAAAGTAAAGTGGATATAGCCCGTAATATACAAAAAGATACGGGCGAAAAGAAAAAATAATATTCACACTTAACAAGAACAACGGTATGACAGTACGGAAAAGGGTATGGTCTCATACCAGGCCTCCACCATGACGGCACAGACCGGAAACCGCTTTACTTTAGTCTGGGGGCATATATATAGCAAAGTAAAGTAAAGCGGATGCAGCCCGTAACACATGAAAGGGTACGGGTCCCCCCGAAAAAAACAATATCTACTTAAAACAGAAATATGATGAATATGAATGAAGCGAAGCAGATACGCATAGAGGAATATCTGCACAGTCTTGGATACAGTCCGGTAAGGCAACAGGGTGGTAGTCTATGGTACAACTCACCGTTCAGGGACGAACAGGAACCCTCCTTCAAGGTGAACACCGAACGCAACCTATGGTATGATTTTGGCGCAGGCAAAGGTGGTAATATCATCGCACTGGCACAGGAGCTATACGCATCCGACAGTCTGCCCTACCTCTTGGAAAGGATAAGGGAGCAGGCACAAAACGTGCGCCCGGTCTCTTTCTCTTTTGGCAAGCAACCCTTATCAAAGCCGAGTTTCCGGCAGTTGGAGGTAGTACCGCTCTCCTCTCCCGCCCTGTATACCTACCTGCGGCAAAGGGGAATAAATACGGAACTGGCAAAAAGAGAATGCAGGGAGGTCCGCTATCTGACCGGGGAAACCCCATACTATGCTATAGGCTTCCCCAACCGTTCGGGAGGATACGAGATACGCAACAAGCATTTCAAGGGATGCATAGCACCGAAGGACATCACCCATATACGACAATCGGAGTCGAAGGAGGCATGCTACATCTTCGAGGGATTCATGGACTACCTCTCTTTCCTCACCCTGCGGCTGGAAAGGTGTCCCGACCGTCCCGAACTTGACGGACAGGACTACATCGTACTGAACTCGACTTCCGACCTTTCCAAAGCAATCCGACCGTTGGGCGGTTATGAAAGCATCCATTGTTTCCTTGACAACGACAAGGCGGGAATGGAGGCCGTTCAGGAGTTGCAAAAAGAGTACGGACTGCGCATACGGGACGCATCGCACATATACGAAGGGTACAACGATCTGAACGACTTCCTGCGGGATAAAAGGTCAGGACAGGCGCAACGGCAGCAAGAGAAACCGGAAGCGGAAAAAAGGCAAAGCCAGACAGAGCAGCCGAAGAAGAAAGGCAAAGGGAGCAGGATGTAGCCGCACAGCCACCGGAAGGCTTTGAAAAAAGCCATAGCTCATTAGGGCTTTTTCTTAACGCAATGCACACATTGCTAAAAAAGCCCCAACGAGCCATAGGGGCGCCGCCCCTTTGGAAACCCCGTCTGCCATGCGGCATAAAGGCAAGGCAGGGGAAGTATTAACCTGAAATTATTGACAGTTATGGGATATGCAGTTTTGCATCTGGAAAAGGCAAAAGGGACGGACAGCAGGATGTCCGCACACATAGAGCGCACCGTTCACCCGAAGAATGCGGACAGAAC